>DAOTWK010000172.1:0-3668 GCA_034435815.1 Anaerolineae bacterium
GGTCCAGCGGCGCAGCACTTCCTCGGTCAGGCCCAGGCGGGACTCCAGGTCGGTGGCTTTCTCGGGGGCCGTCTCTCGGAGCCACGCCAGCACTTCCAGCGCGGTCTCCAGATTCCAGCGGGCCATCCCGTTGGTGTAGGCGTTGTTGTCCACGTGCTCGTGGTACTCGTCCGGCCCGATGACGTCCCGAATCTCGTAGCGGCCGCGCTCCTCGTTCCAGCGGGCGCGCGAGGCCCAGAAGCGAGCCGTATCCAGGACGATTTCGGCCCCGTAGTCCCGCATGAAGGCGTCGTCTCCCGTGACCTGCCAATACTGAACGACGGCGTAGGCGACGTCGGCGGTGATGTGGTCCTCAATGTCGCCGCACCAGATGCGCACCAGTTCGCCGGTCGGACCAGGTACCCAGCGGGGGGTGGTCTCGTCGCCGGTGTCGGCGGACTCCCAGGCATACATAGCGCCCTCGTAGCCGTGCCACTGGGCCTTACGCCGCGCGCCCGGGAGTGTGTGGTAGCGGTACATCAGCAGGTTGCGGGCGATCTCCGGACGGGTGAAAGTGAAGAAGGGCAGCATGAAGATGTCTGTGTCCCAGAAGACGTGGCCCCGGTAGCCGAAACCGCTGAGGGTTCTGGCGGGGATACTTACCCGGTCGTCGTTGCGGGGGGCGGCGATGAGCAACTGGAAGAGGTTGTAGCGGACAGCCTGCTGGGCCCGGTCGTCGCCCTCAATGACGACGTCGCAGGCCCCCCACTCTCGCGCCCACGCGGCCTCGTGGGCCGCGCGCAAGTCGCTGTAGGGCTGGACAATGGCCCCCTCCAGTGCCGCGAGCACCGCCTTCTGGACGTCGGGGGCTTCCCAGCTCGTGTAGAGGGCCACCCGTTTCTCCGCCACCAGCGTTTCACCGGGGCGGACGGTTGTCCGGGCGGCCACCACCGGGGCGTTCTCGCAGTCGGTCGGGGTGTAGGCGACCGCTTCCGGCCCAGCGACAGCCAGGTGGGCCGCCAGGCAGGCCTCTATCCCGGAGTTCCGGGTGCGGGTCTTCAGGTAGACCACCTGCGGCCCGACGGCATCCTGGTCCACCAGTTGCCAGTGATAGAGTTCGGGGTTGAAGGAGTACCCGTTCAGCCCGGCCCGTATTTCCACCGTCCCGGCGAAATCCAGCGCGGTGGCCCGCAGGCGGATGACCAGCAGGTGGGGGTCGTCCAGACTGGCGAAGCGCTCTATCTTCAGGTCCACAGTGTGCCCGGCGGGACTCCGCCAGCGCACCAGGCGGGTGAGGACCCCCGTCCGCAGGTCCAGTTCCCGGCGGTAGGCCAGAACGGTCCCCCGGTCCAGCCGGAAACGTTCCCCTTCCACAATGAGAGTCAGCGGAAGCCAGTTGGGGAAATTGACCAGTTCGGTATGGAACAGGGGGTGGTCGTCAAAGACGCCGTGGACGAGGGTGGCAGGAGTGTCGCCCGGGTACCCTTCCTCAAAGGCGCCGCGCGTCCCCAGGTAGCCGTTGCCAATGGTGAAGACCGTCTCCATCTGACGGAGGCGGTCGGGGCGGAACTCTGTCTCCACGACCCGCCAGGGGTCAATGGGGAGCGATTCGGCCGGGACGGGGAGGCGGAGGAGGACGTCCGTCAGGGTGACGCCTTCCAGGGACGGGAGGACGACGTGGGCCGCGCCCACGCGCGCGTCGGGCCCCAGCCCGACGGTCCAGAAGCCGCCGGCCAGGGCGGCCTCCACACCCGCGGCGGCGTCCTCCACCACGACGGCCTCTTCGGGGGATATGCCCAGTTGCCGCGCGCAGTGCAGGAAGAGGTCCGGGGCCGGTTTGGTCCGCTCCACGCTGTAGCCGTCGGAGACGGCGTCGGCCAGGGGCCAGAGGTTCAGGCGGTCCAGAACGATACGGGTATTTTTGCTGGCGGAGGCGATCCCCACCCTCAGCCCGGCCCGGCGGAGTTCCTCCAGGAGGTCCAGCGCGCCGGGGAGCAGGTCGTCGGGGGTGAGGGATTCCAGGGACTCCACGTAGTAGCGATTCTTGCGGTCCATCCATTCCGCCATCTGCTCCTCGGTGGCGGGGCGGCCATCCAGGAGAAGTTCCAGAGAGCGGCGGCGGGAGACGCCGCGCAGAGCCTCGTTGCGCCCGCGGTCAAAGGGGATACCCAGTTCGTCGGCCAGCCGTTTCCAGGCGCGGTAGTGGTACTCGGAGGTGTCGGTCAGGACGCCGTCTAGGTCAAAGATAAAGGCTTTGATCCTCATCTGGGCAGTTCTCCGGGTTTGTGGTATAATCACAGCGCGCGATGCCCCCCGCCCGCACCCAGGGTGGGCGTTGCTGCGCTGGGCAGGGGCCGGAGTCTCCTGGCCCGAGATGGGCCCCTGCCCGCTCCTTTTCGCCCGGTGGTAAACCGCCGGGCTCACTCTGCTCAGCCCCCATCGGGGGGCTGGGAAGCCCGAAGGGCTTTGCTCTCTGGGCCCGGACGTTCACGTCCGGGTGGGATTGGCTCCGCTGGATTCCCGCACAATGAGCCGGGGCGGAAGAAGCACCTTTCGCTCCGGCAACGGTTCTCCCCGAATCAACCTCAGGAGCATCTCCACCACTCGCGCCCCGACCTCTGCGATCGGCTGGCGGACGGTGGTCAGGGGTGGGCGGAGGTACTGGGCCATCGGCACATCGTCAAACCCCACAACCGAGACGTCCCGACCAGGCTGGAGGCCCGCCTCGTAGAGGGCGTTCATCGCGCCGATGGCCATCAGGTCGCTCATGGTCACCACGGCGGTGGGGCGACGGTCCGGCGACAGGGCCAGCAGTGCCTGCATCGCCTGACGCCCGGCGGCCTCCGCGTGCTCCGTCCGGACAATCCAGGCCGGGTCTATCGGAAAACCTGCTGCCGCCATCCCCTCCAGGTATCCTTGAAGGCGATAACTGCCGGTAAGGGAGTCCTCCGGCCAGGCAATAACGGCAATCCGCCGGTGGCCCAGTTCTATCAGGTGCTCCACTGCCATCCGGGTTCCCGCCGCGTTGTCCACGTCCACGTAGGGGAAGTCCCATTCCTCATCGGCGCGCCCGAAGGCGACGAAGGGGAAATCGTGGTCCAGAAGGTAACGGATGCGCGGATCGTTCTGGTTGGTCTCGGAAAGGATGAAACCGTCCACCCGACCGGTGAGCATCAGTTCCTGGTAAGGACGCCAGGGGTCGCCGTCGGTCGGCTGAGCGAAGGTGAGGATGTGGTACCCTTCCGCCTCGGCGGCCTGGGCCATACTGTAGAGGAAGGGGTCCAGGATGGGATGCCACTGGTCGCGGGGGACGTGGTGCCAGGAGTAGCCAATGGTGTGGCTCTGGCGAGCGCGCAGGTTGCGAGCCAGGGCGCTGGGGCGGTAGCCCAGTTCGGCGGCGGCCGCCAGGACCCGGGCACGGGTCTCCTCACTGATGGGGGCGCTCTCGTTAAGGACGTAGGAGACGGTGGCGATGGAGACCCCCGCGCGGCGGGCGACTTCCCGGATGGTGACAGAGTTCCCTCTGAGCATAATTGAAACGTTTCAACCTTTAGGCAAAAAAACACGTTCTTTAAACGTTTCAATCCATATTATACACCCATCTGCGCCGTTTGTCAAGAGGTCGCGGCCGGTTTCTTTATAGATGTTTTTCGCCTTCCAGTCCGGCGTAGAGGGCCCAGCGGTCTATC
>DAOTWK010000173.1:0-4203 GCA_034435815.1 Anaerolineae bacterium
GACATCGTTGGTCACCTCCAGGAATCGGGTTGGGGTCTATAGAATTTTGCGTTGAGAAAGCAACGCCTCCTGAGCGCCGATTAGAAATCAGCCTCTCCAGGCGCGCTCTCGCGCCAGGCGTCAACCCTTCGGGCTGAGCCCTCAGGGCGAAGCCTTCGTTGACGCCTCTTAAAAAGTCGGCGCAGGCCGACAATTGGCCGAAGTCCCAGGGCGGGCGACGCCTCGGGCGAGCCCTCGGCGTGGCCCTTCAGTCGGCTTCCGGGGCCAGCGATGTTACATTAGCAAGACAATGCTCAATAAAAGCGGAGGACGCAGAGAACGTTAAGAAAAATTCTCCGCGTCCTCCGCGTTCTCTGCGGTTAACAAACGACAATCCGCACGTCCACCGCCCACGCGCCCCTCTCCCCGACGATGAGCGGGTTCAGGTCCACCTCGGCGACCTGGGGGAACTCCGCCATCAGCCAGCCCACCCGGCAGAGGGCATCCATCACGGCCTCCATATCCCGGGGCGGCTGGCCGCGCACGCCGGCCAGTAGCCGCCCTGCGGCCGTCTCTTCCAGCATCCCGCGCGCCTCCGCCTGGCTCAGCGGCGCCAGCCGGAAGGCCACATCCCGCAGGACCTCCACATAAACCCCGCCCAGCCCGACCATCACCAGTGGGCCAAACTGGGGGTCCCGATGCGCGCCGACGATGACTTCCAGCCCTCCCGCTGGGGCCATCCGCTGGACCAGGGCGTGCTCCCCGGGCCGAACCGTGCGAGCGAAAGCCGCCCGGACCTCATCGGCGCCCCTCAGCCCGACAATGACGCCGCCCGAGTCGCTCTTGTGGACCAGGCTGGGGGCCACCCGCTTGAGGACGACGGGGTACCCCACCTTCTCCGCCAGGGCGATGGCCTCCTCGGCGGACGCAGCCAGGCCGGAGGGGGGAACCGTCAGGCCGCAGGCCGCCGCCACCTCTGCCCCTGTCTGCGGGTCCAAAACGCCTGCCTTCCCCTCCAGGAGAGCGCGGATGCGCTCCCGGTCCAGGTCCGGGAGGGGCTCCGGCTCGGGAGGGAGCGTTTCCCGGATGCGGGCATACTTCCAGAGCGCGCCCAGGCCGAAGGCGGCCCGGCATGGGGTCAGATAGTGGGGGACGGAGTGGGCATGCAGCGCCCGCGCGGCGGCCCGGATGCCGCCCCCGCCAGAAATACAGCAGACGACGGGTTTCTGGGCCGTCTCCGCGGCCCGCCCCACCGCCACCGCCACGTCGTAGACGGGGGTGATGGCCTGGGGGACAAAAATGGCCATCACCCCATCCACCTCTGGCGCCTCCAGCAGGATCTTCAGCGCGGCGGTGTAGTGGTCGGCCTGGGGGCCGCCCAGCATATCCACCGGGTTGCCCGTCATTGTCCCCGTTGGGCAGACTTCCCGCAGTCGGGCCTGAGTATCGGGGGAGAGGTCCGCCAGGCGCATCCCGTGCCGGTCCACGTGGTCAGCGCCGACCGCTGCCGGCCCCCCAGCGTTGGTCAGAATGGCTATGCGTGGCCCCGCCGGAGGACGGCGGTAGGCCAGGGCGATGGCTGCGTCCACCATCTCTTCCAGCGTCTCCACCGGAATCGCCCCGGCCCGGCGGCAGGCTGCCAGGAAGGCCCGGTCGGCTCCGGCCAGCGCGCCGGTGTGGGAGGAGACCGCGCGGGTCCCGCTGGGCGTCCGTCCGGCCTTGAGCACCACCAGGGGCTTCTGCGCCGTCAGCCGGCGCGCGGCCTCCACGAAGCGGCGTCCGTCCGGCAGACCTTCTATATAGGCCGCCACGACGCGCGTGTGCGGGTCGGCGGCCAGAGAGTCCAGCGCGTCGGCCATATCCACATCCGCCTGGTTCCCCAGGCTGATGATGCGGGAGAAGCCCACGCCCACCACATGGGCCCAGTCCATTGTCCCACCGCAGATCGCGCCGGAGTGGGAGACCAGTCCGATGCTCCCCTGCCCGGGCATAGTGCGGATGAAGGTGGTGTCTATAGGGGTGTACGTGTCCAGGACGCCGACGCAGTTGGGGCCGATGAAGCGGATGCCATACCGACGGGCGACTTGGCGCAGGTGTTCTTCCTCTTCCTTGCCTTCAGCGCCCAGTTCGCCGAAGCCGGAGGCGATGAGGACAGCGTGCCGGATGCCCCGTTGCCCGCAGGCCTCCAGTGCCCCGGCCACCTGCGCGGCTGGAAGGACAATGACCGCCAGGTCCACCGGGTCGGGTACGTCGGCGACGGTGGGGTAAACCTGCAGCCCCATCATTTCCCCGCCTTTTGGGTTGACGGGGTAGATAGGGCCCAGGTAGCCATGGGTGACCAGATTGTGGAGAACGCCGTAACTGAGTTTGGTTGGATTGGCACTGGCGCCCAGGACGGCGACGCCGCGCGGGTGGAAAAAGGTGTAGAGGGGGTCAGTCATCATTCACCATCCCATCCGACCGTATTCCAGGATGTAAACCTCCGTCTCTCCGTTCACCGGATGGACGATAATCTGAAAGCAGGACCGGGTGCTGATGACGGAACGGCAAGCCTCGGCAACCCAGTTGGGGCCAAAGCGTTGCCCCCGTTTCCATTCAAACTGGATGGTCGGGCGGAAGCCCCGGTCCAGTTCTTCAAAGTACGCCTTCACCTGTTCTACGGGGTCCCTCGTCCGATAGAACCATTCGTAACAGTAGGTGGCCTGAGCGGGCATCTGGCAGACCTCTCCTTCCCGGTAGTCTAACAGGACGGCCCCAGGGTACCGGGGCGGCTTGACCCACCACTCGCCCAGGAAACTCTGCGGCACGCCCAGCATGCAGGAGATGAGCAAGCAGAAGAGGGAGATGCCCAGAAGAATCCAGACCAGTCGGATCAGCCGTTCCCGCCGGAGGTTGCAGCGAAGGGTTGCCTCATCAGGGATTTCCCAGATGCGAGGTGAATCGGTCATGCTCTATATGCGTGTTCCGTATTCCGTGCTTTCCGCTATCAACCATTACGGAAGCGCCGCTCGCAGCACCCGCAGCCAGTTCCCGGCCATCACTGCGGCGATGTCGGATTCGGCGAAGCCCCGCTCCGCCAGTGCGTCAGCAATCTTTGGCAGGTCGGCAACGGTATCTATGCCCAGCGGGGTCGCCTCGGCGCCGAACCCGCCGTCAAAATCGGAGCCCAGCCCTACGTGGGCCGCGTCTCCCACCACCTGACAGACGTGGTCTATCGCCGCCGCCACGTCCCGCAGGGTCACTGCCTCTTTGCCGTCGGCAGGGGACCAGTCGGGCACCAGGAAACGGTTGTAGGGGACAATGCCGATGACGCCGTCTCGCATCGCCAGGGCCCGAATCATCTGGTCGGAGAGTTGACGGGGGCCGGGGACCAGTGCCCGGGGGTTGGAGTGGGTCGCCACGACCAGCCCCTCGTACCGATCTACCACCTCCCAGAATGCCTCCTCTGCCAGATGGCTTACGTCCAAGATCATACCCGATTCGGCCAAGACATCCAGTAGGGCCCGTCCGGCGTCGGTGAGGGGGCCGAGGGCGCGGTTGCCACCGGCGTAGCGAGAACCGGCCGCCCATGCCAGCGCGACGATCCGAACCCCTCGCCCGTACCAGTACTCCACATCCTCGGGCCGGCGGATAGGGTCGGCCCCCTCCAGGGCCGGGATGATGCCCACCTGAGGGGAGCCCCCATCCCAGGAGGCCAGCACCGCTTCCAGGTCGGCCCGGTTGCCGATCAGGCGGACCTGCTCCGAGCGTTCAGCCAGCCGTTCGTAGTAATCCAGTTGCTCGTTGGCGCGCTGGAACGCTTCCTCTGCGTTGGTATAATTCTGGGGGTCCCAGCCCATAATTCCTGCGGTGTTGGGGGTTAGGTAGACGGAGCCGCAGATGATGGCGATGCGTCCCTCCAGCCACTCCGGCAGCCCCAGCATGCACCGACCGTTGCGGCGGACGGCATCCGTCCCCTCCTCCAGCCGACGAGTCTCCTGCGCGCTGCGCAGGTAGTCCCGGCCCAGGGCCAGCCCGGCCCAGGCGATGTCTTCGTGGGCGTCTACGATGATAGGTTCGGTCATCGTTCTTCACAACTCCCTTTTCGGTAGCGCCGCAGAAAGGTGGTCAGAGGTTCGGCAGATATATTGCTTTCGCCGGTTGGGGACTTCCCCCCCTTGCCTCTCCCCCTGGCAGGGGAAGAGAAGAAGAGGGGGTTTGCGGCGGGCGGCTTCGCCGCCCGCC
>DAOTWK010000174.1:0-2935 GCA_034435815.1 Anaerolineae bacterium
AGGCGAGAGTCAGCATTTCCCGCCTTTGAGAAAACACTCGTCGGGGAGCGGCCCGGGGGGCCAAGGAGTGAGAAAGCAGATGTCCTAACTTGTGTCCGAACCTCAGCATGCCCCCGCGCTTGACCGCTTTTCTTCTCTGCGGTATAATGAACCCGCTTCTCCGCCGGGGAGCCATCGTGCGGAGATTCAATTTTGTATGGGGGATGTGTACAGAATGCCGAAACGAACGTACCAGCCTAAAAAGCGAAAGCGAATGCGAACGCACGGCTTCCGCGCCCGGATGGCTACTCCAACGGGTCGTCGGGTGCTGAAGGCCCGACGGCTCAAAGGGCGCCATCAATTGACGGTTCAGCGCGAGTGGGCCAAGAAGTGGAACTGGAAGGAGAGCGCCCGACGGCCCCGGCGCCGGGCATAGAGCGGATAGAGGGCCGTTCAGTCCGATGGCGGGAGGTCCGGCTTCGGCGGTCTGCGGACTTTGACCGGGTCCGACAGGAGGGCCGGGCCTGGTCCCATACGCTGCTGGTGCTGGTCGCCGCCCCCAACCTGGTCGGCGTGACCCGTATCGGGGTTGTGGCAGGACGTCGGGTGGGCACAGCGGTGGCCCGTAACCGGGCCAGGCGGCTGCTGCGAGAGGCGGCCCGTCACCTCTACCCCCGTCTGAAGCCCGGATGGGACCTCGTCCTTATCGCCCGGCCGTCTATCATGACCGTCAAGGAGCCCCAGGTAGGAGCCGCTCTGGAGCGACTGGCCCGGGAGGCCGGGTTGCTGCGGGCACAGGAGGAAGTCCGGTGAAATATCTGTTGCTGGCCCTGATCCGGTTATGGCAGTGGACGTTTTCGCGCGTCTTGCCGCCGACCTGTCGCTTCTACCCCTCTTGCTCCCAGTACGGCTACGAGGCCATCTCTCGCTACGGGGTCCTGCGCGGCGGCTGGCTGACGGTCAAACGAATTGCCCGCTGTCATCCCTTCAATCCAGGTGGATACGACCCTGTCCCTGAACTGCAATAAATTGGTCATTGGTACATTCGTACATTGCATGCATTGGTCATTTTAAGGAGAACCTCAGCGTGAACAGACCATTCTCTTTCCTGCCATTAGCCCTGGCCCTTACGGTCGTCCTCCTCCTCGCTGGCTGCTCCGGTGGCATCCACGCTAGCACCTGGACCACTTTGATTCTCTACGACGGGACCCTCTACGTGGCGGACCTGGAACAGGTGCGGGCGCTGGACGTGGAGACCGGTCAGGAGACCTGGGCGTTCCCCGCCACACCGGACCTGCGTCAGTACGGCCCCTTCTATACGGTCACCCTGCTGAACGATGAACTGCTCCTGGTTACCTCCTACGAACGGACAGGGGGTGGCCTCTTTGCTCGCTCTCAGGGCGTGTTGCGCGCGCTCTCTCTCAACGGCGGTCAATTGGCCTGGCCCCAATCCTTCACAGCGGGGGGGGAATTCATTGCCCCTGGGGCAGCTGGAGACGGTATCTTCGTCATCGGCAACAGTGATGGCAACGTCTATGCCCTGCGGATAGAGGACGGCACGCTGGTCTGGCGGTATCCCACCAAAAACCGGGTCTGGGCGACGCCCCTGATCATCTCCGATACCGTCTACATTGCTTCGCTGGACCATCACCTCTACGCGCTGGACCTGCAGACTGGTGCTCTGCGCTGGCAGTTCCAGGCCAACGGTGCGATGGCCGACCGCCCTCTTGTCCTGACCGATACTCTCTACATCGGTTCGTTTGACCACAACCTCTACGCCCTGCGGCGGACGGACGGCACTGAAATCTGGCGCTTTACCGGCGCCAACTGGTTCTGGGGCACCCCAACAAGCGACGGCGCCCGCCTTTACGCTGCCGACGTAGACGGCAACGTTTACGCGCTGGATGCTGCCACCGGGCAGGAAATCTGGCGCAGTCGGGTATCCGGAACCGTCCGGTTGGGGCCCGCGTTGAGCCCGGACGGGAAGCGGCTGCTGGTTGCCAGCGAGAACGGCACTCTCTTCGGCCTGGATACTGCCGACGGCTTTATCCTCTGGCAGCAGGCCGGGGAGGGACAACTGGGTTCTATGGCTATCGGCGGAGAGAAGGTCTACGTGACCCGTATCAATGCCCCTCAGCGGGTGCAGGCTTTCTACGTGGAAAACGGCCGCCCGGTCTGGTCGTATCCGGCGCAACAGCAGTAATGGAGTTGGAGTAGGGAGTACGGAGTACGAAGTAGGGAGTACGGAGTACGAAGTAGGGAGTGCGAAATGTGGGATTTATTGATTCTGAACCCAATGGTGAATCTGCTGCTGCTATTCTACCGCCTTCTGGGCCACCAGACGGTGCTGGCGATCACCGCGCTCACCCTGGTGGTGCGGCTGGCGGTCCTGCCCCTGACGTTGAAGCAGCAGCAATCTGCCCGCCGGATGCAGGAACTGCAGCCGGAACTGGCGAAACTCCAGAAACTGTATGCGAATGACAAAGAAAAACTGGCCCAGGAGCAGATGAAACTCTACCGGGAGGCCGGTATGAATCCCGTGGCAGGGTGCCTGCCGCTGTTAATTCAACTGCCCCTCCTCTACGGCCTCTGGCAGGCCATCATGCGCACCCTGGCGGCCAGCCCAATGGAATTGGTCCGCCTCTCTCAGAACATCTACTCCTTCATCCCTGGCCTGACCTCTCTCATCCCGTTGCAGAACCGATTCCTGTGGATGGACCTGGGCCAGCCGGACCCGTACTACGTCCTCCCGGTTCTGGTGGTGGTCACTTCCTGGCTTTCGCAGAAAATTCTGACCCCGCCTGCCACTGACCCCCGATCGGCGGCTATGAACCAGCAGATGCTGATTATGATGCCGCTGATGTTCGGGTTCTTCTCCATCTCCTTCGCTTCGGGACTCTCTATCTATTTTATCATTTCCAACCTGGTCACCCTTCTCCAGTACTTTGTGACACCA
>DAOTWK010000175.1:0-1803 GCA_034435815.1 Anaerolineae bacterium
TGGACCCGGTGGTCACCGACATAGAGGTGGCCCAGCGGATTCTGGATGATTACTTGACCACTTACCGGGAGTACCTGCCCCAGTTCTGGCAGTAGCCGTGCTGGATGGGGGAGGGGGCCTGGCAGATCAGCCCCCCCTTGTACCAAATATACGGACACATTTCTCACCAGTACCAATATTTTCAATAAGCAGGGCAGATAGTGGATGGCATTAGAGGAGAGGGGGTTTGCGGCAGCCTTCGGCCGCCGCAAACCCCCTTTTCTTCTCCCTCTCTCCCCCGGCAAGCGAGGAGGGAGAGGGGAGATCAGGGGGTGAGGGAGAAGCGCCGGGGCGGCCCGACTTTTCGGGACTTTCGCGCGGTACGACTTTATGAGACTCAACAGTGGCGGAGGAGTACAGGGACTCAGTAGTGAATATTGACCAGCGTTCCCACCTCGGCCCAGTTGAACAACCACTCCGCCTCGGGGGTGGGCAGATTGATGCAGCCGTGGCTCATTGGGCGGCCAAAGTTGTTGTGCCAGTAAGTGCCGTGCAGGCCGTAACCCCCATAGAAGTACATCACGTAAGGAACATCCGGGAGGTAGTAATCTGGCCCGTACATATCGTCGTAGCGGAGTTTGGCCCAGATGCGGAACTGCCCGGTCGGCGTCGGCGTCCGGGGCAGGCCGGTGGAGACCACCACTACCCGTACCGGGGTGCTCCCTTCGTATGCTGTCAGCACCTGCCGGGTCAGGTCCACGTCAATCCAGCGGTCTTCATTCACCGGCGCGGGCGGCGGGACGGGGGTCGCAGTGGGCGGGCGACGGGTCGCTGTCGGCGATGGGGTTGGGGTGGGCGTTGGTGTAGGGGTTGATGTGGGCGTCGGCGTCGGTGTCGGTGTCGGTGTTGGAGTCGGTGTTGGAGTGAAGGTCGGGGGAAGAGTGGGCGTCGGAGTCCAGGTCGCCGTTGGGGTGGGGGTGTCCGTTGGGGCAAATACTGCCATCAGGGACTGGGGAATCCCCCCATCCAGCCAGAGCGCGCCCAGGCTCAGGAGGATAAGGAGTAGCCAGAGGCCGGGTAACCACCAGCGGACGGTCCTTGGGCGGGCTCCGACGGATGGGGTGGGGGGCGTGCTGCCTGCGGGCCGGGCGGCCCGGGAGGAGACGGCAGGAGACGACGCTGCATCAGGGGGCGCAGTCTGTTCCGCCATCCGTCGGCGGGCCCAGCGCAGCGCCGCATGGGCCCGTGGGCTTTGGGGGTGGGCCTCCAGCGCCCGAGCGATGTAGGCCAGAGAAGCGCGGGGGTCATCGGTCAGGTAAGCCAGCCAGAGAAGGGCCGCCTCATTGGTCGGGTCCTCTGTCAGAATGGCCCGAAAAGCGGCGCGGGCTTCGCCCCTCTGACCTCTTTTCGCCGCCGTTATCCCCTTCTGCAGGTCTTCTTTGACCATTGCCCTCTTATCCCGGACGCGAGCCTTTTCTTTTCCCTCTACCCAGAAACTTGTAGCGCAAGATTGAATCTTGCGCTGCGGGCCCCCGCAAGTTTCTGAACCACCGGAACGCGCGCAGCGCGTGGGGCATTCACAAAGAGGGGGATCGGAGGTTTTTGTGACGGCGGACACAGGCCGCCGCAACAAAACCCCTTTTCCCGCCCACTTCCCCCTCCCGCTGCCGAAGGGCTCACCCGAGGCGAGGGGGGAGGCAGGTGGGCTTTTCTATTATATCTCAAAACACCGCGATGGCAAACAAAAACCCCCGCAGGCTCAACCTGCGGGGGTTTTCGCCAATGGGGTTAGAACTTGCGGAACTTTGTCCGCGAGGCGCCGCA
>DAOTWK010000176.1:0-4860 GCA_034435815.1 Anaerolineae bacterium
CGTGTGATGGTGTTTCGGATTGTAGAAATCGCCTGAGCAGTCACGGGGGCAACGGGTGGAACTGAGCGACCTGGAGCGACAGCGTCTGGAGAAATTACAGCGGCTGCGGGACCGGGGCTGGGATCCGTACCCGCCCCGGGCGGAGCGGACCCATACTGCCGCCCAGGCCATCGCCCTCTATGAGGCCGGAGGCGAAGGCCAGGAGGTCGCCATCACCGGTCGACTGCGCAGCATCCGGGTAATGGGCAAGGCCACTTTCGCCCATGTGGAGGACGAGAGCGGGAAAATCCAGATTCTCCTCCGCCTCAACCTTCTGGGTGAAGAGGCCTACGAAGCCTTTGAGCGAGACTTTGACCTGGGGGACTTCGTGGAGGCGAGGGGCCGCCTGATGCGCACCCGCACCGGTGAGATCACCGTGGAGGTCACCCGCCTACGGATGCTGGCGAAGGCCCTAACTCCCCTCCCCTGGGGCAAGGAGCAACAGGTCGGCGACCGGGTCATCCGCTACTCCGCCCTCACCGATGTGGAGGAGCGGTACCGCCAGCGCTACGCCGACCTGGCGGTCCACCCCGAAGTCCGCGAGATTTTCCGCATCCGCGCCCGCACCATTGCTGCCATTCGGCGCTTCCTGGACGAGCGGGGCTTCCTGGAAGTGGAAACCCCTATCCTCCAGCCGGTCTATGGTGGGGCGGCGGCCCGCCCTTTCATCACCCACCACAACCAGTTGAACCAGGACCTCTACCTGCGTATCTCGGACGAACTCTATCTTAAGCGGCTTCTGGTGGGTGGTTTTGAACGAGTCTATGAAATCGGCCGCGACTTCCGCAACGAGGGAGTCTCCTTCAAACACAACCCCGAGTTCACTATGCTGGAGTTCTATGCCGCCTACCTGGACTACCGGGCAGTGATGGACCTCTGCGAGGAGATGGTCTCCACCGTGGCGCGGGAAGTGCTGGGGACCACCGTCATCACCTACGAGGGCCATACGATAGACCTGGCCCCGCCCTGGCGGCGGATGACCCTGCGGGAGGCCATTCTGGAGGCCAGCGGCATTGACTACACCCGGTACCCCACCGCCGACACCCTCTACCAGGCCCTCCGCGCGGCCGGGATTCCCGCCCAACCTGGACAGCCCTGGGGCAAACTGATTGACAAAGAACTCCTGAGCGGATTGGTGGAGCCGAATCTGATTCAGCCCACCATTCTGTACGATTACCCGCGCGACATCTCCCCTCTGGCAAAAGCCAAGCCGGACGATCCCACCCACGTGGAGCGGTTTGAGGCCTTCATTGGCGGGATGGAGATTGCCAACGCCTTCAGCGAACTGAACGACCCGCTGGATCAGGAGCAGCGCTTCCTGGAGATGAGCCGCCTCTATCGGGCAGAGGACGAGGAGGCCCACCCGATGGACGAGGACTACGTCCGGGCGATGATGTACGGCATGCCGCCCAACGGCGGCTTCGGTATGGGCATTGACCGGCTGGTCATGCTTTTCACCGACCGCCCCTCCATTCGGGAGGTCATCCTCTTCCCCCACCTGCGGCCCAGGGACACGTGATGCGCGATCCGTGATATGCTGGATATTAACCTTCTACGGAAAGACCCCCAACGGGTTCGGGATGCGCTGGTGTCCCGAAACGAGGACCCCGCCCTGGTGGACTGCGTCCTGGAGATAGACGGCCGCTGGCGGAACCTGCTGACCCAGGTGGAGGAACTGCGCGCCGAGCGCAACCGGACCTCCAGAGAAATCCCCCGCATCCAGGACCCGGCCCAGCGGGAAGCCCTGATTGCCCGGATGCGCGCCGTAGGTGACCGGATTGCCGAACTGGAAGCCCAGGTGCGCGCCGCTGAGACGGAACGGGATAGCCTCCTCCTCCACCTGCCCAATATTCCCCACTCCTCTGTCCCTGTCGGCCCGGATGCGAGCGCCAACGTCGTCGTGCGGGAATGGGGGACGCCGCGTGCCTTTGACTTTGATCCCCTTCCCCACTGGGACCTGGGGCCGGAACTGGGCATCCTGGACTTTGACCGGGGAGTCCGGCTGGCCGGGAGCCGCTTCTATGTCCTCTGGGGCGCCGGGGCCCTCCTGGAACGGGCCCTCATTGCCTGGATGCTCCACGTCCATACCCGCGAACACGGCTACACCGAGGCCTATCTCCCCTTTGTTGTCCGGCAGGAGTGCCTGGTCGGGGCCGGACAACTCCCCAAGTTTGAAGACAATCTCTACCACGACGTGGAGGATGACCTCTGGCTGGTGCCGACCGCCGAGGTCCCGCTGACCAATCTCCACCGGGACGAAATCCTCCCCGCCGACGCGCTGCCCCTGAAATACGTCGCCTACACCCCATGCTTCCGTCGGGAGAAGATGAGCGCCGGGCGGGACGTCCGAGGCATTAAGCGCGGCCACCAGTTTGACAAGGTGGAGATGTATCAGTTCGTCTCTCCGGAGGCCAGTTATGACGCGCTGGAGGAGATGTTAGAGCACGCGCTGGACCTCTGCCGACGGCTGGAGATTCCCCACCGCGTTGTCCAACTCTGCACCGGCGACCTGGGCTTCACTGCGGCCAAAACCTACGATATTGAGATGTGGGCTCCAGGCTGCGGGGAGTGGCTGGAAGTCAGTTCGGTTAGCAATTGCGAAGAGTTTCAGGCCCGCCGGGCCAACATCCGCTACCGGCCTGCTCCCGACGCTCGCCCCCGTTTCGTCCACACCCTCAACGGCTCGGGTCTGGCGCTCCCGCGTGTCGTCATCGCCATTCTGGAAAACTATCAGCAGGCCGACGGTTCCGTCGTGGTGCCGGAGGTCCTGCGGCCCTGGATGGGTGGTATAGACCGCATCACCGGGCGATAAGCCGGATGTTGTTCACCCCACAGCAGGAAATCCCGAGGTCTCCAAAAGCGACTCGCGGGCCCCTTCCGCGCATCCTGCGACGCGGCTGGCCCCTTCTCCTCCGCCTGGTCCTCTTCCTCCTCATCCTCTGGAGCCTCCGCCCGCCGCGCGTCCTGGTGGTGGTCGGGCCGCCGCAGGAAGTGCACACCACCAACCCCGTCGTTGGTGTCCACACCCGCCTCACCGACGAGGTGGAAGAGTGGAAAATCCAGCGCACCCTCCGGATGGTCCGGGAGATGGGCGCGCCCTGGATTGTAGAATTCTTCCCCTGGCCCTACATAGAGCCCAGACCGGGCCAGTTTGACTGGTCCCACTCCGACATGGTCATCCGCTATGCCCGTGCCCAGGGATTGACAGTCATCGCCCGGCTGGGCTTTGTGCCGGACTGGGCCCGCCCGAAAGATACCACCTTCAACTACATTGACCCCGAATTCTACGACGAATTCGCCGCCTTCGTCGCTGCCTTCCTCACCCGCTACCGGGGAGAAGTGAACCACGTTATCATCTGGAACGAGCCGAACCTGAGCCTGGAATGGGGCTACCGGCCCGTGGACCCCGTCGCCTACACCGAAATGCTGCGGGCCGTCTATCCGGCGGCCCATGCCGCCAGCCCCGACGCGGTGGTATTGGCGGGGGCGCTGGCCCCTACTCTGGAGCCGCCGGGAAGCCCGGCCGGCCTGAACGACCTGGATTATCTGGAGGGAATGTATGCTGCCGGGGCGGCCCCCTACTTTGACGCCCTGGCCGTCCACGCCTACGGAACCAACTTTCCACCAGAGGCTGACCCGGCCCCGGATGTCATCAACTTCCGCCGGACCGAACTCCTGCGGGCGGTTATGGAGGCCCATGGGGATGGCCAGAAACCCGTCTACATCACCGAAGGGGGATGGAACGACCACCCCCGCTGGGCGCGCGCCGTCCGCCCGGCCCAGCGCGTCGCCTACACCGTCGGCGCCTACGAGTGGGCTCGCCAGAACTGGCCCTGGTGCCGGGCCGTCGCCTTCTGGGCGTTTCGCTACCCCGCCCCTCTCCACAATTTCCAGGACTACTACACTTTCGTCACCGACGACTTCCGCCCCAAACCCATCTATCTGGCGGTGCAAGAATATACGGGGAATCAATGAGAGAATGACATAGTAACCAATGAACCTGTGTCCTGCGCCGTGCGACCTGCGAATTACGACCTGTGTCCTGCTCATTGTGACCTGCTCCCTGCTCCTGGTTTCCTGCTCCCCTGCCGACCGCCTGGACCGGATTCTGGAGACGGGGGTCCTGCGGGTGGGGATGGACGCCAGTTATCCACCCTTTGAGTATATAGATGGCGAGGGGAACCTGGTCGGGCTGGATGTGGACCTGGGGCGGGAACTGGCAGCGCGGCTGGGCGTGGAGGCCCGCTTCGTCGCCAATCTCTCCTACGACGGTCTCTACGATGCGCTGACGGCCGACCAGGTAGATGTGGTCATCTCGGCGCTCTATGTGGACCCGACGCGAATGGCGGATTTCGCCTACTCCCGCTCCTATTTCAACGCCGGAGAAGTCCTGGTGGTACGGACGGGAACGGTGGGCATCGCGGAGATGGCTGACCTGGCGGGACGGACTCTGGCGGTGGAGTGGGGGAGCGAGGGGGATGTGATGGCCCGGCAGTGGGCCCGGCGGATGGTCGGCCTGACCGTCCTCCCCTGCCAGACGGCGGAGGAGGCGCTGGCGCGGGTCACCTCCGGTGAGGCCAACGCCGCACTGGTGGACCATCTCTCCGCGCTGGCCGGCATCGGGCAGGGGATGCCGCTGGAAGTCGTCGGCGGTCCGGTGACCGATGAACTCTATGCCGTCGCCGTCCGCCGGGAGGACAGCGCGCTCCTGCGGGCGGTCAACGGCGCGCTGACCGCGATGGAGGAGGACGGGACCCTCCCCCGCCTGCGGCAGAGATGGCTCGGAGGGCCATGAGGAGGCGGGGATGGCGGCGGGCGGCG
>DAOTWK010000177.1:0-14746 GCA_034435815.1 Anaerolineae bacterium
ATTATCGCTCCTTATTGGTTTGCCCTAACAGGGGGCATTATACCATTTATCTGGCCGATGAGCAACTGCGTGAAAAGGTGCGACCTCGTAGCCATCCACCGGCGGCGCGCTCGGTGGCGGGAGCAGGACATGCTGATCCAGCACCATATCTCCTATCGTCCACTCCCTGGCCGGGTAATGGAATTATGGAAGGGCACGGATTTCATAGAAAACCCGTGTTCTTCCGTGAGATCTGTATCCTCGGACGCGGGCGCGGTACGGAAATACCGATCCAGAAAGAAATCGTAGAAGGCCGTCGGTGAAGCAACCGTCACCGGACTCCCTACATCGCAGAGCAGAAACGGCCACTCCTGCCCGCTTCCCAAACCGCCGTGGGTGGCGACCTGGTCCTCAAAGGTCACCACCCGCCCGTCGGGGAGCAGCCCGCCCATCAGAATCAGGTCCCCCGCGTGCGGACTGGTCGCCAGATGATAAATCTCCCGGGCGACCCGGGCCGGGTCGCCGTAAGGCAACAGTGGGTCGGGTGGGCTCACTTCCACCCGCCCCTCACTGATCACCGCCCGGCCGCCCTCCCGTCCCAGCACCACTACCTGCCCTCTGGCCCGCCCAACAATCCAGCCGATGAGGTCCATCTCCATCAGCCGGTCCAGCAGATGCGGGTACAGCAGGGCAACTTCAATCAAGTCCAGCGGTTGGGCGACGACGTTGAAATAGATATGGGCCAACGGCCCCGAAACGCGTACGACGACGTCCTCCCAGTGCTCCAGGTCATACTCTTCCGCCTCCCAATCAGGCGGGATGCGGCGGCCCAGGGAACGGCGCAGAGCCCGCACCACTCGGCCGACGGCGGGCGGCAGCCGTTCTTCCAGGCCCTCCATCTCCCCCATCAGGTAGCGGGCCTTCGCCTCCGCATATCCCGGTCGGCTGAAGACCTCATCCAGCGAGACGTCTCCCAACTGGGCGGCCACAAACTCCCCCAGCGTCTGCCCAATCTGCCACGTAAAGGGAACGGAGGGGGCGTTGCCATGGTCGGAGAGGACGAAGAGGTCATAGCGGCGGCCCGGCGAGTGAGGAGCCCGGACGGCCCGCCGACGAGCCTGGTCAATCTGCCGGATGCGCCGGTCTATATCCCGCAGGACACCGAAGGCGGCGGGGTCATCGGGACCGAACCAGTGAGCGACCTCGTCGTAAGCGTTGTAATTGGCGTAGATGGACGGGACGCCCCGGTAGATGTCCAGAACGATGCCAAAGGTCTGAACTTCGGTGAACAGGGCATTGACGGCCGCGGCCAGAAGGGGGGAGAGAACCCCTGAAGGGCGGGCCGGACGGCGGCGGAGGGCGGCTTTCAGTCGCCAGATCAGCGCGCGCAGGTAGCCGGTGACCGTCAGCCAGAGGACGCGCAGGACCCGCAGAGGGCTGAGCAGGAAGATGAGCAGGAGGCCGATGCCGCGCACCGATTCCAGGAAGAGGCGGGGGTGAATGGAGGAGAGGGTGAAAAGGGCAAGGTCGGCGTCGCCGTCAAACATGTTCACGTAACTGGAGCCCCCCACCAAAATACCGACCCGTCCGGCTTTCAGCCGCTCCTGCAGCGCCTGAACCTGGGCGGGCCGTTTGGCGACGAAGGCCACCCGTTCCCGTTTATCGTACCAGCGGAAACCGGGGATGTCCTCCCGGTTGCCGAAGAGGATGGCCGCCTGGACGGCGGGGGTGGTACTGGGCAATCCGCAGTACCAGGGGGTCAGGTGCCAGCCCTCCTCCCGAACCAACCGCCGGAGGTACGGGAGATAGCCCCGCTCCATCGCCTCTACCAGATGGTCGTAAGAGAGGCCGTCTATTTGAATGACAATAAACCCCCGTCGGCCATCTGGCGAAACCTCTGGCCGCCCAATCTGGCGAGCCAAGGCCTCGTACTTCCGGCGACGGGGGCCCTCGGTGAGCCGGTCCAGTACCCCCAGCAGGAATCCCATTGCGCATCAGAAGTCAGGTATTATGACGTGCCAGGCGCTTTTAGAAGTGCCTGGCACGTTTAATGATGTGCCTGGCACGTTGGCATTCGCTCCAGGGCCAGCGCGAGCGCGCCCAGGAGTACTACGTCGTCGCCCAGGGCCGCCGGAACGACCGGGGTGTTCTCCCAGTAGACGCGCTGCGATCGCTCCCGGACCGTCTGCCGCATGGGATCAAACAGGAGGTTGCCCGCATTGGCGACGGACCCGCCGATGATGAAGAGACCGGGATTGAAGAGATACATCAGGTTGACCAGCGCCAGTCCGATATAGAAGCCGGCGCGGGCGAAGATGCGCCGGGAGAGGTCATCTCCCCGCGCCGCCGCCTCAGCGACCTCTCTGGCAGTGATCGCTTCCGGACCACTCACCATGTCCATCAGAAGGGAAGACGCGCCCCGTTCCAGCGCTGCCCGGGCCTCCCGGGCGATCGCGGTGCCGGAGGCGACGGCCTCCAGACATCCGTACCCCCCGCAGCCGCAGAGGGGGCCATTCGGCTCCACCACCATGTGGCCGACCTCGCCGCCCAGGCCCTGGCCTCCCTCATAGAGGCGACCGTCCACAATAATCCCGCCGCCGATGCCGGTGCTGATGGTCAGATAGATCAGGTCCCGCACCCCCTGCCCGGCGCCAAAGCGGAACTCGCCCAGGGCCGCCAGGTTGGCGTCGTTGGCGACGAAGGTGGGCACGCCAAACGTCTCCGCCATAAGGTCCCGCAGGGGGACGTCTTTCCAGCCCGGGATGTTGGGGGTAAAGCGGACGACGCCGCGATGGGCATCTACCGGGCCCGGGGCAGAGAGGGCCAGGGCCGCCACCTGTTCCCTCTTCGGCCAGACGGTCCGGATGGCCTGCCGGATGCGGTCCAGGACCACCTCCGGGCCCTGAGCGGCCAGTGTGGGAATGGCTACCCGCTCCTCCATCTGGCCATCGGGAGTGCAGCGGGCGGCACGGATTTGGGTCCCTCCTAGGTCCACCACCAGGATGTACATGTTACCGCTCCTCGCGGGTGTACGGCTGCATCAATGCCGCCGGGGCACCCAGCCGCTTGCGCATCGCCTCTCCGGCGCTGAACATCAGGACCAGGATAGTGAGGATGAATGGGAGCATGTTGAGGAGTGGCGGAGAGATGCCCAGTCCCTGCAGCCGGTACTGGAGCACCCGCACGCTGCCGAAGAGGTAGGCCCCCAGAAGCCCCCGCACCGGGTCCCACATGGCGAAGATAGTCAGGGCGATGACAATCCAGCCGATACCCGCCGTCATCCCCTCTATCCAGGCAGGGGCGTAGACAATGGAGAGGTAGGCCCCGCCGATGCCCGCCATCAGCCCGCCGAAGAAGACCGCCAGGTAACGGACTTGGAAGACGTTGACCCCCATTGCGTCGGCGGTAGCGGGGCTTTCGCCCACCGACCGCAGGTTAATCCCCCAGCGGGTCCGGTAGAAGAGAAACCAGAGAACGGGCACCATCAGCAAGCCGATGTAGACCAGCAGGTCGTGCTGAAAGAGCAGCGGCCCCAACACCGGCAGGTCGCTCAGGCCGGGGATGGGGATGGGCTTCAATTGAACACGGGGCGGCACGCCGATGAACTGCTTCCCCATCATCCCGCTGATGCCCAGCCCCAGCATGGTCAGCGCCAGGCCGGAGACGACTTGGTTGACCCGCAGGGTGATGCTGGCGAAGGCGTGGATGAGGGCGAAGAGTCCACCTACCAGCGCGGCGGCGACAATCGCCAGAAAGGCATTCCCCGTGGCCTGGGCGACGCCGAAAGCCGTCACCGCGCCCATAATCATCATACCCTCCACACCCAGATTGACCACGCCGGACCGCTCCGCCGTCACTTCCCCCAGGGTGCCGTATAGCAACGGAGTACCGGCAGGAATGGCAGCCTGGAGCACCGAGAAGATGTAGGCCCAGATGCTCATCCGACCTCCTCTCTTTCCAGCCGGACCGGGGTTGCGACGGCCCGACCAGGAAGTTCTATTCGGATTCTGTAGCGGGTAAACAGGTCCCCACCCAGCACAAAGAGGAGAATCATACCGTTGAAGAGGTAGACGGTGGCAGAGGGGAGCCCCATCGCCAACTGGATGGCGTCGCCGCCCACCAGCAGCCCGCCGATGAGCAGCGAGGTCAGAATGACCCCCAGCGGGTTCAGGCGGGCCAGCCAGGCGACGATGATGGCGGTGAAGCCGTAGCCGGGGGAGATGCCCTGAGGGTAGCGGAGTCGGTAGTGGATGCCCGCCACCTCCCCGACCCCGGCGATGCCCGCCAGAGCACCGCTGAGCGCCATCACCAGCATCGCCGTCCGCAGATAGTTCATCCCGGCGTAACGAGCCGCCTCCGGGTTCTCTCCCGTCACCCGAATCTCAAACCCCCAGCGGGTCCGCTGCACCAGGATGTAAGCCAGCACTGCCGCCAGCAGGGCCAGGATGAGGGTGGGATGGTGGATGCGGGTAATCCCGATGCGGGGGATTTGGGCTGCCAGGGGGAACTTGTCGGTATATGGGAAGCCCCATTCACTCGGCCCCTTCCAGGGCCCGTAGACCAGATGGTTGACCAGTTCGCTGGCGATGTAGACGGTCATCAGGCTGGTGAGCACCTCGTCTATCCGCAGGCGGGCCTTGAGGACGGCGGGAATCAGTGCCCATAGGGCGCCGCCCAGGGCCCCCGCCACAAACATCGCCGGGAGCCGGAGCCCGTCCGGGATGCCCGGGACAAAGAGGGCGATCCCGGTAGCGCAGATGGCGCCGATGAGTAGTTGCCCCTCAGCGCCGATGTTGTAGACGCGGGCGCGAAAGGCCACGGCCAGCCCTACCCCCGCCAGCATCAGCGGGATGGCCTTCGTGACCGTCTCCGAAAGCCCATAGAGACTGCCGAACGCGCCGGTGAAGATACGCCCGTAGGCGACCAACGGGTTGACGCCCAACAACCCGAAGATGATGGCGATGACCACCAGGGCCGCCAGTACAGAAAAGATGGGCATAACTACGCCCAGCCAGCGTGGGGTATCCAGTCGTTTTTCCAGACGAATGCGGGGTAGAGAATTCATACGTCCTCCCAAGGGAGTGTTTGGATGTCAGAGATATAGGCCAATGGCTGTAAGAGCAACCCCCCGCGGTCGCTTTCCGATTGCGCCGACTGAAGTCGGCCTTCTTGGGCCTTTGACCAAAGGACGGCCTGCGCCGTCCATTCAGGAAACGTCAACGAAGGTTGACGCCGGGCGCAGACGCGCCCAGGGAGGCCGATTTCCAATCGGCGAGAAGACAGCCTGCGCCGTCCAATCAGGAAACGTCAACGGAGGTTGACGCCGGGCGCAGACGCGCCCAGGAAGGCCGATTTCCAATCGGCGTACGGGCGGCCCCCCTTACCCCTCTCCCTACGAACTGCGATGGACGCCCGCCATCATCATGCCGATGGTCTCCAGGTCGGCCCGGTCGGCGGGCAGGATGCCCATGATTTCCCCGCTGTACATCACCGCAATGCGGTCGCTCAACTGCAGAATCTCCTCCAGGTCCTCCGAGACCAGCAGAACGGCGGTCCCCTTCTCCCGCTGACTCAGCAGGACCTGGCGGATATACTCCGTCGCGCCGATGTCCAGCCCACTGGTGGGGTGCGCCGCGATGAGCAAGCGTGGCGCACAGGATGTTTCCCGGGCCAGGATGGCCCGCTGGATGTTGCCGCCGGAGAGCAACTTGAGGGGCGTCTCTCGGCTGGGGGTCGTCACCGCGTACCGCTCAATCAGCGCGTCGGCGTGCGACGCGATAGCCTGGGAATCCAGAAATATGCCCCGGCAGACGGGGGCCTGATCGTAGGTCTTCAGAATGAGGTTTTCGGCCACGCTGAGGTTGGGGACGGTGCCCACCAGCCGCTCGCCGGGCACGTAGCAGACGCCACGCTGGACCAGGACGCGAGGGGAGCGGTTGGTGACATCTTCGCCGTTGAGAAGTACCCGGCCCTTCTCCACAGAGCGCAGGCCGGCCAGCGCCTCCACCAGTTCCCGCTGGCCGTTTCCCGCCACTCCGGCAACGCCCAGAATCTCCCCCGCCGCGATGGAGAAAGAGACCCCCCGCACGGCGGGCAGGCCCCGGTCGCTCCGGACATACAGGTCCTGGACTTCCAGTACCGTCGGGCCGATGGCGACCGGGTGTCTCTCCAGCCGGAAGAGCACATCCCGCCCCACCATCAAGCGGGCCAGTTCCCGCTTGTCGGTGTGGGCCGTCTCCAGGGTGGCGATTACCCTTCCCTGCCGGAGGACCGTCACCCGGTCGCTGACGGCGAACACCTCATCCAGTTTGTGGGTGATGAAGATGACGGTGTGCCCTTCGTCGGCCATCCTCCGGACGGTGGACATCAACTCCTCAGTCTCGCGGGGGGTGAGCATGGAGGTTGGCTCGTCCAGGATGAGGATGTCCGCCCCCCGGTAGAGGGCCTTGATGATCTCCACCCGCTGCTGTTCCCCAGCGGAGAGTTGCCAGATGCGGGCGTCGGGATCCACGTGCAGGCCGTATCGCTGGGCAAATTCCTGCAGTCGCTGCCGGGCGGCTCGCTCGGGGAAGAAGAAGTTGCCCGGCAATCCCAGCACCACATTCTCCGCCACTGTATGAGAAGGGACGAGCCGGAACTGCTGATGGACCATCCCGATGCCCAGGCGGATGGCGTCGCGGGGGGAGCGGATGTGGGCTCGCTGGCCCTTGACGAAGATCTCGCCCTCGTCGGGGTGATAGATGCCGTAGAGGATATTCATCAGGGTGGTTTTGCCAGCACCGTTCTCGCCCAGCAGGGCGTGGATTTCCCCGGCGCGCACCGTCAGGTCCACGTGGTCGTTGGCCAGGACACCAGGGAAGCGCTTGACGATGCCGCGCATCTCCACCGCCGGAACAGTTGCATCGGGCATCCTGCCTCCTTGAATGCAAGAGTTCTTCCCACTGCCAAAGGCGAGCGGGAGAAAGGTCAATGGTCAAAAAACTCCGGATAGCGACGGCGCAGGTCGTCCCGCAGGTCGCCGAAAATAGCCGGAGCGTAGGGATAGACGGCTTCCAGCATCCGCACTGCGACCTCCCGGATTTCCCACTGGGCCTCCGGGGAGATGCGCAGCCGGAAGACGTGAAGCAGTTCCCGGAAGTTCATTGTGACGACGATACGGGTCGCGGTGGCATTGGGCAGGACGAAGCGGGCGTCTTCTTTGCGGATTCCCCGCGCTCGCAGCGCGCGGTAGGTCTCCTTTACCTGATCGGCGAACCGATCCCAGAGGGCGCGCGCTTCCTCGTCCTGGGCAATGGACAGGGGGAGCACCCATTCGGGGTCATCCATAGAGACGTACCGCTGGCTCTCCTGAGAGTAGGAGGCGATACGGTGGCGGACCAGTTGGTGGCTGCAGGCGCGGGAGATGCCGCGAATCTCAAAGGTCGCCGAGGCATGTTCAATGAGACTCTCGTGTCCTTCCCGGATGCGGGCCCGCAGGAAGGCCGCCGGGTCGCCCCGGCTCTCGCTCCGGTAGCAGACCCGTCCGGCGTGCTCCAGCAACGCTTCCGGACTTCCGTTCCCTTTCAGGTAACGGGTAATGGCAATCAGTTCAACTTCCATCCCATCTTTACCAGACGGTCTCAATCACTTGCCGTGTATTATGCCCTATTTTCGTCAGGACGCAACCCGATTCTATGACTACGGATAGTAGCGGACTTCCCACCTCTCCAGCGGCTCCGCTGTTCCCCAGTCCAGCCGCCAGCCCTCCTCCAGACGCACCATCTGCCATTCAACGGCGTAAACGGTGGTGATTACCCGACCGTCCACATTGTCCAGGGCCCGCACCTGTGCAGCGATAGTGGCCCGCCCTTCCTGCCGCGCGGTCACCCGCACCGCGCCTACCTCCACCCGCAGCGTGGTGGCAAACCCCAGTGCCCAGTCCTCGTAAGTCCGGGCCGACCGCGCGGCCGGGGAAAGCATCCGATATGCCGCTGGGAGGTCTCGGTCGTTCAACGCCAAGTAGAAGGACGCCAGTGCACGGACAGGCGTGTCATCCGGATAGGCGTGGGGGCGGTCCAGGTAGAACCAGGCATACCGATCCCAGGTCCAGGCATAGTGGGTCCCGTCCCAGGTGTAGATGACCTCCCATACCAGGTCGCCCTCGGGCCTCCAGCGGACCACCACCTCATCTGCCAGGTCCCCGTCCCGATTTTCCAAGCGGATGCCGCCCTTCCCTTCAAACCCAGCCAGCAGGGCATACCGTCCACCGTCCCAGACAAAAATATGCAGGAGGGTCGCGCCGGCCTGAGTATGTCCCCAGATGACGATTTCCACCCGCCCGTCAGCGTTCAGGTCGCGGACCTCCAGTTTGCAAGTCGGAAACTCGCCCAATCCCTTGTCCTCCTCGCTCTCGGGAGGGATCAGGTCATGCCGGTTGAGGCCGTCCAGAATGAACCCCTGCAGGCGGGGGGACTCGCCGGAAGAGAGATAGAGCCCTACCCACTCCAAGTCGGGGTCACCGTCTGTGTTCTCCTGGCGCATGCAGAGGGGCTGAATGCCCGTGCGGGCGGCATAAGACGCCCCCGCCTCCACCGTGGCCTGGATTGCGGACGGTTCAGGTGGCCTGGGCGTCGGAGCGACCGTCGGCAGGATAGAGGGGACAGGAGTGCAGGGGAGCGGTGGGGCAGGGGTACAGGTGACCGGGGCGGCAGGCGGGCAGGTCGGAGCAGGGGAGAGAGAGGGAGGGAGACAGGCGGCCAGGACGAGCGCGGTAGCAAACAGGAAGAGGAGATGCCCGGCATTTCCAACGTACCGGGTGTAATGCAAACGGAGCGAGAGCGGAGATTCGGGCATCCTGTTCTCCCCGGAAAGGATAGCCGTATTGTACCCGACAATAGTCAGGGGCGCAACCTCTTCTCATCCTGTACGCCGGGGGTGAGGGATGAGTAGTACTTTTTTCCCATTGACCTGCTCTGCTCATGGGGTAAAATGTAAAGCGGAACGGGTCCCCGCCCCCTGTTCCAAGATTAAGTGGTTACCCTCCTTTCGCAGACCACGGCCTCCCTTCCCCCGGGGAGGTCGTGGTCTGTTTTTAGGGAAGTGTTTGCACGTGATTGACGGTTTTGCGGCGACCGGAGGCCGCCGCCAGTTGTCTTCTCCAGCCAACCTGCTATAATAGCACCGCGTTCTGTAAAGCCCCTGCCGCAACCCACAATGAACGTTTGCATAACCCAGGGGCGGGACGGATTACCCAATCAGGAGGCCTCCTATGCATCTATCCGCCGCGCGTGAATTGCAAAATCTGACCGATGCCTACCTGCGGGCCTACTGTGAAACCTATCCCAACATCGCTGTCTGGCTGGGATTCCACGAATACGACGGCCGGCTGCCGGACCTCTCCCGACGTGCGCTGGAAGCCCGTTTGGCCGATCTGCGCCGCTTCCTGGCCGACCTGGAGCGGATGGACCCCGCCGATCTGGACGAACGGGCCTGGCTGGATTATCAGGTGGTGCGGCACGAAGCCCTCTCTGAGGCCTTCGCCCTGGCCGAATGGCGCAAGTTGGAACGGGACCCCATTCCGTATCTGGAAGTGCTGGACGTGGGCAACTACATCCTGCGCCCGTACGCGCCGCTGGAGGTGCGGGCGCGGGCGCTCCTGGCTCACCTGCGCGGAGTCCCCACTATCCTCTCCTGTTTGCAGGAAAACCTCACCCATCCTATGCGCCCGGCTATCGGTGTCGCTGCGCGCATCGGGAGGGGCCTGGCTTCCTTCTTGCAGGACGACCTCCCTGGCGCCCTGGCGGGCCTGGAAGACGGCGCCCTACGGGCGGAACTGGACGGCGCCATCCGGGACGCGGTCCGGGAAGTGGAGGCCGCCGTTTCTTGGTTGGAGAACGACCTGGCCCCCCGCGCGAGCGACGACTTCGCCCTGGGCGCGGAGCGGTTCGCGCGGATGCTGGCCCTGAGCGAGGGCGTGGACTTGCCGCTGGAACAGTTGCGAGAAGTGGCGGAGGCGGACCTGGCCCGCAACAAGGAGGCGTTCCTGGAGACCGCCGCCCGTCTGGGGGGCCCCGGCAGCGACCCCAACCAGGTGATTGCCGAGGGCAAGCGCCGCCACCCTGCACCCGACCACCTGGTTCCCGAAGTCCGGCGGCTGGTAGATGACCTCCGCCAGATCGTTCTGGAGCGGGGCATCGTCTCCGTCCCCTACGACGAGAACTGTATCGTCGCCGAGACGCCGCCGTTCCTGCGCTACGCCTTCGCGATGATGTACTCTTCCGGTCCCTTTGAGACCGCCGCGCGCGAATCGTACTACTACGTCACCCCGCCGGAGCCGGACTGGCCGCCGGAGAAGGTAGAGGAGTGGATGACCACTTTTACCTACCACTCCCTCTGGAGCACCTGCGTCCACGAGGCCTGGCCCGGCCACTACCTGCATGGCCTCCACACCCGCAACGCCCCGTCGGCCGTCACCAAAGCCTTCGGCTCCTACGCCTTCACCGAAGGCTGGGCCCACTACTGCGAACAGATGATGTGGGAGACGGTCTGTCCCGATGACCTGTGGGCCCGCCTGGGCCAGTTGAGCGAGGCGCTGCTGCGGGATGTCCGCTTCGTCTGTGCGCTGGGCCTCCATACCGCCGGGATGACGGTGGAGGAGGCAACCCGCCGCTTTGTGGAGGACGCCTTCATGGAGCCGGCGCCGGCGGAAGAGGAGGCCGTCCGGGGCACCTACGACCCTCAGTATCTGAACTACACCCTGGGCAAACTTATGACGCTTCGGTTGCGGGAGGACGTTCGGGCGCGGGAGGGCGACCGCTTTGATCTCCGGGTCTTCCATGACCGCTTTCTTTCCTACGGCACTCCACCGGTCCCCGTCGTGCGCCGCCTGATGCTGGGCACAGATGAGGGAGATGTGGTATAATTATCAGCGAGTATGGCTATGACTGGGAAATGACAGTGAAGGCGGAGCAAAAGCAAGCGTCCATCCGCTGGAAAGCGCAACAAAACCGGTCAGACCCTGGGAGATCAAAAATATATTGGTCCCGCCATGCCATTGTAAAACTGGTGAACGAAGATTGGGATCGCACCCTGTTGGAAGAAGCGCTTCAAAACAGTAATAATTGAAGATTATCCCGCTTTGCATCGCCCCCTTCCAGACTGCCTTGTCCTGGGTTGGCTGGAAACCGGGGAGCCATTCCATGCTGTCATCGCTATAGATGAATGACCGCTTATTTGTTGTGACAGTGTATAGGCCATCCCTGGAGAAGTGGAAAGATGACTGGCGAACCTACAAGAGATAGCCGTTGTCCTTTGTGCGGAGGACGTTTGGAGCCTGGACTGGCGATTGTACCCTTTCTCTTTCCCAGTACTGTCGTGCTGGTTAAGAACGTCCCGGCCGAAATCTGCTGCAGTTGCCACGAACCTTATACTTCAGGCCAGGTGACGGATCAGATTATCGGTATGTTGAAACCTCTCCGCAACTTGCAGGCCGAGGTATTGATTCTTTCCTATTCAGAGCCTTCCGTAACGCAACTCTGCGGAGTTGCACTACAATCATAGCAACGACCTAATGTCCGACTGGTTCGCCCCTCAGGAACAGGAAGTCACCCAAGACCTGGAGGAACTGCGCCGCAAGGTGCGGACGATACTGGACCTGAGCGCCCCGCGCGACGGTCTGGCGGCCTACTACGTCCTCTACCACGACCCGGCGCGCACCCGGCTCTGGGTGGCCGAACGCGGGCCGCGCGTGGAGGGGTTCCTGGCCATCTGCCAGACCGGCTGGGACCTCTTCCGGCCCATCAGTGTCCTGCGCGCCCGCCGCATAGACGTGGCCCATGCTCTGTTGCAGCGGAGCCTTTCCCCCTCCGGCGGCAGCCGCCTCCGCCGTCCCTACTACCTGATCACCACCCCCGACCTACTGGGGGTGGCGGAGGAGGCGCTGGAGGTGGAGCGGGTCAGCCTCAATCGTATCTACTACCTGGACCTGAGGCGCTACGAACCGGAAATTAACGTACTGGTCACCCCTGCCCAGGCCGCCAATGGCTCCCCCCGCTTCGTCATCCGTTCCCAGGGGGCTCAGATTGTCGCCGAGGCCGGCATCAACTGGCAATCTCCCCACTTCGCCGAAGTCTACGTCCAGACGGCCCCGGAGGCTCAGCGGCGGGGCTGGGGCAAGGCGGTCCTGGACGCCTGCATCACCTGGATTCTGCGCTCCGGCGCCGTTCCCCTCTACGTCGTCGCCGAGGGCAACGAGCCCTCTGCCCGCCTGGCCGAATCGGTGGGCTTCGTGGATAGCGGCGCGCGGGAGTGCGCCGTAGAGGGTATCGCCAGAACGTAACACGGGCTGTCAGCCTGTAGAGAGGCCTGGCGGCCTGCGCTAACGCTGGCAAACGAGCCGATGATCCCCGACTGGAAAGCCCGCCTGGAGCGAATCCTCCCCCGCGTGGAGCGCCCTGGCCGCTACGTCGGCGGCGAGGTCAACGCCGTCCGCAAGGACTGGGATGTCACCCCCACCCGCGTCGCGCTTATCTTCCCCGACCTCTACGACCTGGGCATGTCCAATCTGGGCATCCAGGTCCTCTACGACATCCTGAACCGGATGGACGGGGTTCTGGCGGAGCGGGCCTACACCCCCTGGCCCGATATGGCAGCAGCTATGCGGCGGGAAGGCATCCCCCTCTACAGCCTGGAATCCTTCCACCCCCTGGCCGAATTTGACATCCTGGGCTTCAGCCTCCCCTACGAAGTCCTCTACACCAACCTCCTGGAGACACTGGACCTGGCGGGATTGCCCCTCAGGAGCGCAGAGCGGGACACCCGGCATCCCCTGGTCATCGCCGGGGGGCATGCGGCCTTTAACCCGGAGCCGATGGCGGAGTTCGTGGACGCCTTCGTCATCGGCGATGGCGAAGAGGCGATTGTGGACGTTGTGCGGGCCTGGGAGCGCACCCGCCACAGGAGCCGCGAGGCCCAACTGGAGGCACTGGCCCGCATCCCCGGTGTCTATGTCCCCCGGTTCTACGAAGTGGACTACTACCCCGATGGCACCGTCGCCCAAATCCGCCCCGTGCATCCGGAGGCGCCCCTTCCGGTCCGGCGGCGCGTCGTGCCGGTGCTCCCTCCGCCGCCCACCCGCCAACTGGTCCCTAACGTCACGGTCGCCCATGACCGGGGGGTAGTGGAAATCCAGCGCGGCTGTATCCGAGGGTGCCGGTTCTGCCACGCCGGAATTGTCACCCGACCCCTGCGGGAACGGCCCCTGGAGGAAGTCCTGGCGGCGGTGGACGAGATTCTGGCCCACACCGGCTACGAAGAGATTGCCCTGCTCTCCCTCTCCTCCGCCGACTACTCCCGCATCGGCGAACTGGTGGGGGCGCTGGCGGACCGGTACGCCGACCGGCATCTCTCCATCTCCCTGCCCAGTCTGCGGATTGAGTCCTTCTCGGTGGACCTGGCGGACGCCATCAGTCGCGGGCGGCGGACGGGCTTTACCTTCGCGCCGGAGGCCGGGACGGAACGGCTGCGGCGCGTCATCAACAAACCGGTCCCGGCGGACCAGATGGTGGAGATTGCCCGGGAGGTCTTCCGGCGCGGCTGGCGGACGGTCAAACTGTACTTTATGATCGGCCTGCCCGGAGAGACGCCAGAGGATGTCCGCGCCATCGCCGACCTGGCCCGGGCAGTGCTGGCGGAAGGGCGAAAGGTCCACGGGCGCAAGGCCCAAGTCAACATCAGCATCAGCACCTTCGTCCCCAAGCCCCACACCCCCTTCCAATGGGCGCCGCTGGCCCCGCTGGAAGAGATTCGGGCCCGTCAGCAGACCCTGCGGGAGCGGCTGCGCGGTGGCGGTCTGAACCCCAGTTGGAACGACCCCCGCATGACCCTGATAGAGGCGGTGCTCTCCCGGGGCGACCGGCGGCTGGGGGAAGCGGTCGGGCGGGCCTGGGCGGACGGGGCTCGCTTTGACGGCTGGGACGAATGGTTTGACTTCACCGCCTGGACGCTGGCCTTTGAGCGGTCGGGGCTCTCGCCGGGCTTCTACGCCCACCGGGAACGACCCGGAGATGAGGTCTTCCCCTGGGACGTTGTGGACATTGGGGTGCGGAAGGAGTATTTGTGGCGGGAATGGGAGTGGAGTCGGGAGGCCCGGACCCGCCCCGATTGCCGCAGCGCCTGCTCGGCCTGCGGCATCGGCGTTGCCTTCGGCGACTTCTGGGCTCCATCCTGGGTCTGTCCTCCGCCGAGAAGGGATGCTGGCTGACCCCGAGGGCGAAAAACCCGGATTTCTACTGCGACGCTGTCTATGGCCGAATTGCCGTACCGCGCAGATGCAGGAAGTTCGCGCCAGCCCCTGCTGGTCATCGTCGGGCCGACGGCGGTCGGCAAGACCGCCCTCTCCCTCTGCCTGGCCGAACATCTGGAGGGAGAGGTAGTCTCCGCTGACTCCCGCCTCTTCTACCGGGGGATGGACATCGGTACCGCCAAGCCGACCCCCCAGGAGCAGGCGCGGGTCCCCCACCACCTGATAGACATCGCCGACCCCGATGACACGGTGGGGCTGGCCCGCTTTCTGCGCTTGGCGCGCGCCGCGATTGCCGACATTCACGCTCGCGGCCGCCTGCCCATAGTCGTTGGTGGCACAGGACAGTACGTGCGCGCGCTGGTGGAGGGCTGGGCCCCGCCCGCTGTCCCGCCGGACCCTGCGCTGCGGGCCGAACTGGAGGAGCAGGCCCGCCAGGAGGGCCTGGAACCCCTCCTGGCCCGCCTGGCCGCGCTGGACCCCCAGGCC
>DAOTWK010000178.1:0-3475 GCA_034435815.1 Anaerolineae bacterium
GCCGGCTGAAGGCGGGATGTACATCTCCCCTCAGCCCATCTATTTCTCGTTGGAGACGGTCCCCGGCGACTGGCGGCTGTTTATTGAAGTGCAATCCGATATCCCCATCCGGGGAGGACGCTGGTTCCGCTTCCGGCAAGAACCTCTCCCCCTCTGGGACCTGACCGGCCAGGTGCCCGGAGAGGTCTATCTGCCGGTGCCGCAACCGTTCGCCCTGATCCGGCAGGGGGGAGACCTGGTCGCCGGAAGCCGGGTATGGCAGCGGGGCGAGGAGCGGATAGAGTTATGGTGGGCCCCTGGCCCGGCGGAAGCGCTGACACTGGACACCGCTCAGATGCTGGAGGAGGCCACTTTTCCGATAGGAGAGACCGTGGAGGTCGTCGCGGTGGAAACCGTAACGCGGGGGAAACGGCCAGGGTTTCGCTTCTACGAACGGTGGTCGGGCGGACCGGCGGAGGCCTTGCTGCTTCAGGGCTCCAGCCGGTATCTCTATCTCCTGCGCGTGCGCGTCTGGGGCCGCGAGGCGCTCACGCCGCTGTTGCGGGAAATCCAGGCCGCGATGACGGTGAAATAACGTTTGAGTTGGAGGGCAGCGGCTGGGGACTGCCCCCTCTCCTCCATTTCATCTGGTATCGGAGATATGGAAAGCGATTTCGCAGAACTGCAACGACAGGTGGCCGCCTGGAAGGCATATCTGGGCCCGGACCTGGTCATCCTGGGACACCATTACCAGAGGGATGAGGTCATCCAGTTCGCCGACTTCCGGGGTGATAGCCTGCAACTGGCGCGGGATGCCGTCCGCACCGACGCCCGCTACATCGTCTTCTGCGGCGTCCACTTTATGGCCGAAACGGCGGCCATCCTGGCAAAGCCCGGGCAGGTCGTGCTGATCCCCGATGTAGAGGCCGGCTGTTTCCTGGCCGACCGGGCCGACCTGCCGCTGGTAGAGACGGCCTGGCATGACCTGAGCCGGATGCTGGACGTGGAACGGGAAGTCATGCCGGTCACCTACATCAACTCGGCCGCCGTCCTGAAGGCGTTCTGCGGGCGGCACGGCGGGATGGTCTGCACATCCGCCAATGCGGAGAAAATTCTGGCCCGCGCGCAGGCGGAACGCCCGCGTGTCCTCTTCTTCCCCGATCAGCACCTGGGGCGCAATACGGCGCGCCGGATGGGCATCCCGCCGGAAGACATCCTGCTCTGGGACTTTCGCCGTCCCCTGGGTGGGCATGACCCGGAGCACATTCAGCGGGCCCGCCTCTTCCTCTGGCCCGGCTGGTGTTACGTCCACACCCGCTTCCGGCCCGAACACGTCCGGGCATGGCGGGAGCGGGACCCTCAGATACGGATTCTGGTCCACCCCGAATGCACCGAAGAGGTCGTTGCCCTGGCGGACGAGGTCGGTTCCACCTCTTACATCATCCGCCGGGTGGAGGAATCGCCGCCGGGGACAAAATGGGCCATCGGGACGGAGTTCAACCTGGTCCACCGCCTGGCCCGGCAGCACCCGGAGCAGTTCATCGTCTCCCTCTCCGACGAGCCCCACTACTGCCGGACGATGAACCTCATCACGCTGGAGAAACTGGCCCGGGTCCTGGAGGGGCTGGTGAACGGGGAGCAGATCAACCCGGTGGTCGTTCCGCCGGAGGTTGCCGAACCGGCCCGCCGGGCGCTGGAGCGGATGCTGGAATAAGTGGCGTATGTGCCAGGAACTCAAAAGTGCCTGGCACATTAGACATCAGAGGAGAGGGAAATATGTGCGGTATCGTGGGTTACATCGGTATGCGGAATGCCACCCCCATCATCCTGGAAGGGCTGAAACGGCTGGAGTATCGGGGGTACGATTCGGCTGGACTGGCCGTCCTTCAGCCCGACGGGACCATCGGGGTCCGGCGAGAGGCAGGGAAAATCGCCGCACTGATAGATAAGGTCCAGGCGGCGCCGGTGAACGGTTCCATCGGCATCGGCCACACCCGCTGGGCCACCCACGGCCCGCCCTGTGAGCGCAACGCCCATCCCCATCTGGGCCCGGCAGGGGATGTGGCCGTCGTCCATAACGGCATCATAGAGAACTACCGCGCCCTGCGGGAGGAACTGGAAGCCGAAGGCCACCGCTTCGCCTCCGACACCGACACCGAGATTGTCGTCCACCTGGTGGAGGGCTATCTGGCGGGCGGGGCCTCTCTGGAAGACGCGGTGCGTCAGGCGCTCTCCCAGGTGAAGGGAGCCAACGCCTTCGTCTTCCTCAGCCGCCGCCACCCGGACCGCATCATCGCCGTTCGGCTGGGCAACGCCGGCGGCCTCACCGTTGGCCTGGGCGACGGGGAGAACTTTGTTGCCTCCGACATCCCTGCCATCCTGGACCACACCCGCCGGATGGTCTTCCTGGAAGACCGCCAGATGGCCGTTGTGACCCGCGAATCCGTCCGCGTGGAGACGCTGGACGGGTGCCCCGTCCCCCTCCGCCCCCACGCCATCCCCTGGGACCCCGTCTCGGCGGCCAAAGAGCCGTACCGCCACTTTATGCAGAAAGAAATCTACGAGCAGGCCCGCTCCGTCACCGATACCCTGCGCGGCCGGGCCGACTTTGAGGCCGGGCGGGTGCGGCTGGAAGGACTGACGCTGACCCCTGACGAGGCCCGCCGTCTGGAGCGAATCGTCATCGTCGCCTGCGGCACCTCCGCCTACGCCGGATTGGTGGGGAAGTTTATGCTGGAGGCGCTGGCTCGTATCCCGGTGGAAGTGGACTACGGTTCTGAGTTCCGCTACAGGGACCCGTTGCTGAACGGGCAGACGGCGGTCCTGGCCATCACCCAGAGCGGGGAGACGGTGGACACGCTGGCCGCGATGGAGGAGGCCCGCCGCAAGGGCGCCCGCCTGTGGTCTATTGTCAACGTCATCGGCAGCCAGGCCCACCGCATCGCCGACGGCCACATCCTGATGCATGCCGGGCCGGAAATTGGCGTCGCCTCCACCAAAGCCTTCACCGCCAGTCTGGTGGACCTCTACCTGCTGGGCTGCTATCTGGGGGAACTCCGGGGTGTGCTGACCGGCGAGGACCTGCGGCGGCGGGTGGAGGACCTGGCCCGCCTGCCTGACCTGGTCGGACGGGTGCTTCAGCACGGCGACGAGTACACCCTACTGGCCCAGACCTACTATGACCGGGAGCACTTTTTGTACCTGGGGCGGGGGATCAACTACCCGGTGGCGCTGGAGGGGGCGCTGAAACTCAAAGAGATTTCCTACATCCACGCTGAGGGGTATCCCGCCGGGGAGATGAAACACGGGCCCATCGCGCTGATTGACGAACGGATGCCCGTCGTCGCCATTGCGGTGCGGGATGCGGTGTACGACAAGATGATCAGCCAGATAGAGCAGGTGAAGGCACGCGGCGGCCGGGTCATCGCGCTGGCGACGGAGGGGGATACCGAAATCGGCCTCAAGGCCGACCATATTCTGACCGTCCCGCCGACGC
>DAOTWK010000179.1:0-8384 GCA_034435815.1 Anaerolineae bacterium
GCTGGCTCTTGCGACCGGCTGGCTCCTGGCGCGACTCCCCCTGCCAACGACGGTCGCCCTGGTCGGCCTGGCCATGCTGGTGGCGGGGACAATTGCCGAGCCACTGGTGGGGGTGGTGGCGGGTGTCTTCCTGGGTCTCCTGCGCGCCTATCTCCAGACCGAGATGCCACAGGTGCCGGCCCAAGTGGGCCATCTCTTCGTTGCTCTGGCTCTGGCAGCCCACTGGGCGCGCGGCCTGCTCCACCATCGCCTCTCCGTGCCGCTGGGACGGGAGCATCCGGCCTCGTCGCTGTTTTTGCCCGTGCTGGCCTTTCTGGGCGTGGCAACCCTCTCCCTATGGGACGCTCCGGGTCCATTCCTGGATGTCGGCGTTCCTGAACTGATCAAGTGGGTGGAAGTCGGGCTGGTCCTCTGGCTGGTGGCCGAACAAGCGACCTCCCGCTCACTTCCCGCTTTGCTGGCAGGCATTTTAACGGTGGGGGTCTTCCAGGCCGGGGTCGGGCTCTACCAGTGCGCTCTCCGGGGCGAGGGACCGGAACACTTCCTTATTCCCGGCACCCATTTTTACCGCGCGTACGGCACCTTTGAGCAACCCAACCCCTACGCCGGGACAATGGGGATGATGCTGGCACTGACGGTCGGGGTTGGAGGAGTTCAGGCCTTAGAGTGTGCCAGGCACTTCTCCGGATGCCTGGCACGCCGGAGATGGGCAGGCCTGGCTATCCTGCTGATTGGGAGCGCACTGATGGGTGGCGCGCTGGTGGCTTCATGGAGCCGGGGGGCATGGATCGGGTTCGCCACCGCGCTGGCGGCAATGGCTCTGGCTCTTCCCCGCAGGACCCGTTGGGGGGTCGTCCTGGCGGTCGGGCTGATGGCGCTGTTTCTGGTCCTCTCCGCCGCCGGCTTGCTGCCCGCGCGCATCGTCGCCCGCCTGACCGAATTCGCGACCGACCTGCGGCTGCAGGACGTGCGGGGCGTGGGGATCAACAGTGCCAACTACGCGGTGATAGAGCGGCTGGCCCACTGGCAGAGCGCGGTGGAGATGTGGCGCGCCCACTTCTGGACCGGGGTGGGGTTGGGGGGATACGAGCCGGCCTATCCGGAATTTGCGCTGATCAACTGGCCGCTTGCCTTGGGGCACGCCCACAACATCTACCTGAACATGCTGGCGGAGACGGGGCTGGTGGGCCTGGTAGGGTATCTGCTCCTCTGGGGATGGGTTTTCTGGCAGACGTGGCGGGCGACCCGGCGCGCCAGCGGCTTGGCCCGGGGCGTGGCGGTGGGGTTGCTGGGGGCCTGGACCCACCTGACCGTCCATCACCTCTTTGATAATCTCTACGTCAACAACGTCCACCTGCTGGTGGGGCTGCTGCTGGGCATGCTGGCGGTGGTGAGGACCGCCGATACAAAGTAACGTGCCAGGCACTTCTGAAAGTGCCTGGCACGTTTCTGCCCTCAAAATCGCTAATCCTCTACCCAAATTCCGTTCTCCCGAATCACCCCTGCGTACCAGCGACCGCTATCCTTGATGTACCGCTTCTGGGTATCGTAGTCCACGTAGACCAGGCCGAAGCGCATCCGGTAGCCATGGGCCCATTCAAAGTTGTCCAGGAGCGACCAGACGAAGTAGCCCTGGATCGGCGCGCCGTCGGTGATAGCGCGGTGGACCTGGGCGATATGGTCCCGCAGGTAGCGGATGCGCCGTTCATCCCGCACCCGTCCATCCAGGTCCACCCCGTCCGGTACCGGGATGCCGTTCTCGGTGACCAGGATGACCGGGGGACGATAGTCGTTCCAGACCCGCATCAGAAGTTCGTAGATCCCTGGTGGGTAGATTTCCCACATCTGGGAGTACTCGCTCCCCTCCGGCTGGACCTGGGCCAGTTCCACGACCGGGAAGGAGGGATCGTGACGGGCCACCACGCGAGAGTAGTAGTTGACGCCCAAGAAGTCCATCGGAGTGGTGAGATAGCGGGCATCCTCCGGCGAAATCTCCGGCACCAACGGCCCCAGAAGGGCCCGCATGTCTTCCGGATAGCGCCCAAAGAAGATGGGGTCCAGGAACATGCGGTTCAGGATGCCGTCCATCCGCTGCGCGGCCAGGCGGTCCGCCTCCGAGTCGGTGGCCGGGTGGACGGGGCTGAGGTTGAGGGTGATGCCGACGCGAATGAGACGTCCGGCGGCGGCGCGCAGCGCTTCTACTGCGTAGCCGTGGGAGAGGAGGAGGTGATGGGCGGCCCGCAGCGCAGCAGGGAAGTCCTGAATGCCGGGCGCAAAGTCCCCGAAGAAGTGGCCCAGCATCGCCATCACAAAAGGCTCGTTGTGGGTAATCCACCAGTTCACCCGGTCGCCCAGCCGCTTCGCCAGCACACTGGCATACTCGGCGAAATACTGGACGATGTCCCGGTTGGGCCACCCGCCCCGGTCCTGAAGCGTTTGGGGCATGTCCCAGTGAAACAGGGTGACGACCGGTTCAATCCCCCGGGCCAACAGCGCGTCCACCAGCCGGTCGTAGAAATCCAGACCGGCGGGGTTGACCCGTCCGGTCCCTTCGGGAAGGACGCGCGGCCACGAAACAGAGAACCGGTAGGCCTTCAGGCCCAGTTCGGTCATAATCTGGACGTCTTCTTCCCACCGGTGGTAGTGGTCGGCGGCGACGTCGCCGTTGTGGCCGTGGTAGATCTTCTCCGGGTGCTCGTGACAGAACGTATCCCAGATGGACGGCCCCTTGCCGTCCTCATTCCAGGCCCCCTCTATCTGGTAGGCCGATGTCGCGGTGCCCCAGATGAAGCCGTCGGGGAAGCGCAGGAATCGTCGGTTGGACATGGAGACCTCCTGGTTGATTGAGATGATGGTTAACGTGCCAGGCACCTCCGAGGTGCCTGGCACGTCTGGTTATTTACGGAAACACCAGCAATCGGGCGTCGTCAAAGAATGCCGCCTTGTGGGGGACAGCCCAGTCCGGGCGGGCATAGACACAGACAGTGACCCGCCCCTCGGTGCCGACCCGTACCCGCGGGGAGCGCAGCACGACCAGGCCACTGTTCTGGTTGATGGACTGCGTCGCGCTCCACTGGCCCCGTTCGCAGGCTGCACCGCCGCGTGGGTCAATACCGGCCCTCACCTGGATGCCTCCCTCATCGGCGTAGCCCTTTGCCTTGATCTCAAACTGCACCTGCATCCCGGCAGGGACGTTGACAACCTGGTAGAGGGTTAACTGGAATTTGGCATACTGGTCGGTGGACTCAATCTGGAGCGTGTTGCCGGTGATGAAGCGGACCGGGTCGTCGGCGTATTTGAACTTGGGATAAGCATAGGAGTTATCCGGGTCGTACGGTTCGCCAGCATGCCAGTTGACGAAGGGCTCCACCACCCAGCCCGGGATTTCGAGAAGGGTAATCTGGTCAAAAGTGCCGTTGACCAGTTCGGGAGGCGGGATGGGGGTCGGAGTAAAGGTCGGGAACGGCGTGGGCGAAGGGCGGGGGGTAGGCGGAGGCAACGTGGGACGAGGGGTGGGAGGGGGAGCGGGAGTATACGTCGGCGTCGGCGTAAAGGTCGGCGGCAGGATGGATGTGGCAGTAGGTGAAGGTGTGGGGGAAAACCTTGCCTCCTGGCGCTGGGCCGCCAGGCGAGGAGTCCAGATCACGGCGGCTATCATGCCCCCCAGCACCAGGCAATCCGCCAGCCCCAGTAGGATAATGATCATCCACTGTTTGCGTGTCATAGCCCCTCCTTGCGGGCCCGCCAGGTCTGCACTTACCTCAGCGGGACAAATCCCAGGGTTGGGACAATGGCCTGGCCCTCCATCAGAATCCAGTCCAGGTACGCCTTGACCGCTCCGGTCGGTTTGCCTGCCGTGTACATGTAGAGCGGGCGGGAGACCGGGTAGGTGCCGTCATTGACCGTCTCCACGGACGGCAAAACAAACGGGCCACCAGGGTCTCGCCCTACAGCAATCACTTTCTGGTCTGGCGTCACGTACCCCAGGCCATCGTAGCCAATGGCATTGGGGTTCTGGCGCACCTCGGTACTGATGCCCTCCGACGAGGGCATCAGCAGGGTGTCCGGGGAGAAGAGCAGGTCGCTCTTGGGGTTCCCCAGTCGGACAACGTGTTCCAGAAAATAGACGTACGTCCCGGAGTTGGATTCCCGGGAGAGGAGGACAATCGGCCGGTCTTCGCCACCGACCTCCTTCCAGTTGGTGATTTTTCCAGTGTAGATGTCCGAAATCTGCTGGAGGGTGAGATGGTCCACTGGATTGGAGGGGTGAACGACGACCGCGATAGCGTCCAGCGCGACGGTGAACTCCACCGGGTTGATGCCGTTGGCCCGCGCTGCCTCCATCTCCTCTGGCTTCATAGCCCGGGATGCGTTGGCGATGTGGGCGGTGCCATTGATGAGCGCAGCGATGCCCGTCCCCGACCCTCCGCCGGTGACGGAAATCCGCACCTCCGGGTGCTCCTGCATGTAGGCCTCCGCCCAGGCCAGCGCCAGATTGACCAAGGTATCGGAGCCAATGTTGACGATGGTCTGGACGGGAACCGCCGTCTCCGCCGGGGCGGAGGTGGAAGAACGGCATCCGGCCAGCAGGCCCGCCAGGGCCAGGGCGATCAGCAGCCAGCAGGGACGGTTCTGGAAACGCATCATGTCTGGAGCGCGTCGGTGGGTGGGGCGGCGGCTTCGCCGCCGCCCCGCCCAACCCGATTAGTACTTGCGCACAATCGCCCGGTACGACATCGGCTGGCGACACTGGAGAATCTGGGTCTCTTCCCGCTGTCTTCGGACCTCGTTCAGGTCCAGACGAGCCACTGCGTACCCCTCCACCGGCTCGTCCACAATTCCGTAAATGCGGCCGGTCGGGCCGATCATCGCGCTCTGGCCGAAGAAGGTGTAGGATGGCTCTTCTCCAACCCGGTTCGCTGCCGCCACGAAGACCGCGTTTTCATAGGCGCGCGCCTTCAGATACGTATGCCACTCTTCCTGGCGGGGCGCCTCCCAGTTCGCCAGCACAACCAACAACTCCGCCCCATCCAAGACCAGACTGCGGGCTACCTCCGGGAAGGCCAGGTCCCACCCGATCATCAGTCCAATGACGCCAAAATCGGTCTCAAAGGGCATCAGACGGTAGCCGGGGCGGAAGGCCATCCGCTCCTCACCCCGCAGGTGGATTTTGTTGTACTGGCCGATGACCTCGCCGTCCGGCCCGATGAGCACGGCGGAGTTGTAGAGGATGCTTTCCACCCGCTCTTTGGTCACCATGCCGAAGGCGACGTGGACGCCGTAGTCGGCGGCGCGCTGGCCGATGAGGTTGACTGCCGGGCCGGGTATCCGCTGGGCCATCTGCGGAAAGCGCGGCCCCACCTCGTAGCCCGTCGTCACCAGTTCCGGGAAGACGATGAGGTCCACCGGCTGTTCGGTGGCGATGCGGCGGATGAATTCACCCATTTTGGCCAGGTTCTCTTCCATCTGGCCGAGAACCGGCAACATCTGGACGGTCGCGACGGTGATTTCTGGCATATACGTCCTTTCCTCGGATGAAAATACGGGATGGTTCGCACTCCATATGCAAGACTTATAGCGGCGGCCGACTACTTCTCAGGCCGAGCGACATCAACGCTCTCGGAGCAATAGCGGCTGGCCGCCGCTGCAACAAACGCGCGGAAAAGCGGATGGGGACGGGTGGGACGGGAGCGGAATTCTGGATGAAACTGACACCCCACCATAAACGGATGGTCCGCTACCTCCGCAATCTCCACCAGTCGACCATCCGGTGAGAGGCCGCTAAACACCAATCCCCCCTGCACCAGCAGGTCGCGGAAACGGTTGTTGACCTCAAAGCGATGGCGATGACGCTCCCGGACCTCGTCCACACCATACGCGGCGGCGGCCCGCGTGCCAGGGACTAACCGGCAGGGGTAGAGCCCCAACCGCATCGTCCCGCCCAGGTCCACCACCCCGCGCTGTTCCGGCAGCAGGTCAATCACCGGGTAGGGGGTATGGGGGTCAAATTCGGTGCTGTTGGGAGCGTCGTTCCCCACCACACGCCGGGCAGTCTCAATGACCATGACCTGCATCCCCAGACAGAGGCCCAGATAGGGGACCTGGTGGTCCCGCGCCCAGCGCGCGGCCAGGATCTTCCCCTCAATCCCCCGATAACCGAATCCACCGGGGACGACGATACCAGCAATCCCTTCCAGCAGTTCCCAACCCCGTCCTTTTTCCAGTTCCTCAGAGTTGATCCAGTGGATGTCCACGTCGTAGCCCAGGGCCAGGCCGGCGTGGCGCAGGGCCTCCCGGACGCTGATGTAGGCATCGTGCAACTGGACGTACTTACCGACAATCGCGATAGGGAGAGCGGGTTTGGGTCGACGGACCTCTTCCACCAGACGGCGCCAGTCAGAAAGGTCCGGGGCGTTGCCCCCCAGGCCTAACCGTCGGGCGATGAATTCTCCCACCCCGGTGTCCTCCAAGAGGAGAGGGACCTCGTAGAGGACCGGCGTGGTGACCATCGGCACCACAGCCTCCGGCTCTACGTCGCAGAAGAGGGCAATTTTCTCCACCAGCCCCCGGTCCACCGGATAGTCGGCCCGGGCGACAATCATATCCGGATGGATGCCCATAGAGCGGAGTTCCCGCACACTGTGCTGGGTGGGTTTGGTTTTTAACTCTCCGGTCGCGCCGATGTACGGCAGGAAAGTGACGTGAACAAAGAGGGTATTCTCCCGCCCCACATCCCGGCGCATCTGGCGCAACGCCTCCAAGAACGGCTGCCCCTCAATATCTCCCACCGTCCCCCCGACCTCTACGATGACGACATCTGCCTCGGAGACGCGGCCTGCCAGCAGGATGCGCCGTTTGATTTCGTCGGTGATATGGGGGATGACTTGGATGGTGCCGCCCAGGTAGTCGCCGCGCCGCTCCCGGGCGATCACCTCGGCGTAGACCTGCCCGGCGGTGACGTTGCTGGCGCGGGTGAGGTTCTCGTCGATGAACCGTTCGTAGTGACCCAGGTCCAGGTCGGTCTCTGCCCCGTCGTCGGTGACGAAGACCTCCCCGTGCTGGTAGGGAGACATCGTACCGGGGTCCACATTGAGGTAAGGGTCCAGTTTCTGAATGGTGACGCGCAGTCCCCGGGCTTTGAGGACGCGGCCAATAGCCGCCGCTGTCACACCTTTACCCACGCTGGAAAGCACGCCACCCGTACAGAAAATATATTTGGGCATAATGGTCTGTTTACCGTCGTCTGGGGTTTGTCGTCCGTGGTCCGATCACAGCATCCGTTCCAGGTCCTCAGCGGCGCGGCGCATTTCCAGGAAGACCAGGCCCAGTTTGGCGGTGGAGCGGGCCATAACCGTCAGCACGGCGTCGGTGCCGACGGCGGCCAGGAGGACGTATCCGCCCGCGCCTTTGACATAGACCTGGTCCAGCCCGCCCCGCCCCAGTTCTCCGGCAATGCGCTCGCCCAGGGAGAGCATAGCGGCAGACATCGCTGATACCCGGTCCTCCTCCACGCCGGAGGGCAGGGCCGAGGCAATGGTCAGGCCGTCCACGCTGACCAGCGCCGATGCCTCCACATCCGGCGTGCTCCGTTGTAACTCTTGCAGCCGATCCACCAGTTTCTCTGAGCGTGCTCTTTGCATAACTCCCCATCCCTGAACGTGGAATCCGCTCTAGAATCACAGCACAGACTATATCACGGAAAACAGGAGATGTCAAACTCTGGGTACGGGTGGAGCATGCTCTGTGCGCCGGGTCTGAATGTCACAATCCCCCTCCAACTCCCTTCGGAGAGAGAATGGATTGCGCCGACTGAAGTCAGCCTCCTTGGGCCTTTGGCCGGGGGACGGCCTGCGCCGTCCTTTTAGGAAGCGTCAACGAAGGTTGGAGGATTGCGCCGACTGAAGTCCGCCTCCCTGGGCCTTTGGCCGGGGGACGGCCTGCGCCGTCCATTCAGGAAGCGTCAACGAAGGTTGAGGATTGCGCCGACTGAAGTCAGCCTCCTTGGGCCTTTGGCCGGAGGACGGCCTGCGCCGTCCTTTTAGGAAGCGTCAACGAAGGTTAGAGGATTGCGCCGACTGAAGTCAGCCTCCTTGGGCCTTTGGTCGGGGGACGGCCTGCGCTGTCCTTTAGGAGGTGCCAACGAAGGTTGACGCCCGGTGCGAAAATGCCCAGGAAGGCCAATTTGCGCCGACTGAAGTCAGCCTCCTTGGGCCTTTGGTCGGGGGACGGCCTGCACCGTCCTTTTAGGAAGCGTCAACGAAGGTTGACGCCCGGTGCGAAAGTGCCCAGGAAGGCCGATTTTTAATCGGCGCAAATTATCCGCTTTCAGCGTTTTCCGACGATCCGAATGAGAGAGATTGGCCCAGGTATCGTTTCATATGCTC
>DAOTWK010000180.1:0-7861 GCA_034435815.1 Anaerolineae bacterium
GGCGGCGGCCGAAGGCCGCCGCCGCAAAAACCCGCCCCTCCTCTTGCCCCCCTCTCCCAACCGTTGTATAATCCTCTCCGATGACCCCGATACTGGGCCCAGATTCGCTGGAAGTGCTCTCCCGCGATGCAGAGCAGACCCGCCGTGTTGGGGTGCTGCTGGGAGAACTGCTGCGCGGAGGGGAAGTTATCTGCCTGGAAGGGCCGCTGGGTGTAGGGAAGACGGTTCTGGCTCAGGGCATCGGCGCTGGCTGGGGCGTGGTCTCCCCAGTGATGAGCCCCAGTTTCGTGCTGGTGCGGGAACACCGCCGGGCCTCCGACGCTCAGCGTCTGCTCCACGTGGATTTCTACCGCCTCCAAGAACCTCAGGAAGTCCGGAGTCTGGGGCTGGAGGACTGGCTGGAGGAGGCCGATACTGTGGTGGTTGTGGAGTGGCCGGAACGGGCGGCGGCCATTCTGCCGCCCCAGCGGCTCTGGGTCCGCCTGGAATTCGCCAACGGGGGCCGGCGCCGGTTGCTTTTCATAGCCCAGGGGGATGCCTACCTCCCTCTCCTTCGGGCGCTGCGTCGGGCGGTGTTTGGGGGATAAGATGCTCCTGGCATTGGACACCGCTACCCGTTTCGCCAGTCTGGCCCTCCACGATGGGCGTGTCCTCCGCTACGAGGCTACCTGGGAGGCGGGTCGCCAGCACACGACGCAACTGATGCCCCGGATCGTGGCCGCGCTGGAGGAACTGCGCCTCAAGCCAGAGGCGCTTAGCGCGGTCGCCGTTGCACTGGGACCGGGCTCCTTTACCGGCCTGCGGGTAGGGCTGGCCATCGCCAAGGGGCTGGCCCTGGCGCGCGGGATTCCCCTGGTCGGTATCCCCACGCTGGATATTCTGGCGGCCGCCCAGGGCCAGAGTCGGTATCCGCTGATCGCCATCATCCAGGCCGGGCGGGGCCGCCTCTGTGCCGCGCGCTACCGCTGGCACAGGGGCTGGCAGCGGCGGGAGGGACCCTTCCTGACAACTTGGGAAGACCTCCTGGTCTCCATCATCCAGCCCACCCTCCTCTGCGGCGAAATAGACGAGAAGGGGTTCCATCTGATAGAGGGGCTGGGCGAACGGGTGACCGTCCTGTCCTCCGCCCACTGCCTGCGCCGGGCTGGCTTCCTGGCTGAACTGGCCTGGGAGCGGGTCCGCAGAGGAGAGACGGACGACCCTGCTACTCTGGCCCCGCTATATCTCAACTGGCCATGAATGCTTCCACGCAATCATCCGAATCCTTTCCCTTTCTCTTCCGGCCGATGCGGGAAGAGGACGTCGCGGAGGTCATAGAGATTGAACGGCACTCCTTCCCGAATCCATGGCCGGAATCCGCATACCGGCATGAAATCCGGTACGGGACGGACTCCCTTTTCTACGTCCTGCAGCCGTATCCGGAGCCATCCCCGGCGACCTGGTGGGACCGGTTTCTGAGGCGGCGACAGGGAGAGCGATCCCCCGTCATCGGTTACGTGGGCATCCGCTTTTTCCCCGGAGAGGCCCACATCACCACCATCGCCGTTCACCCGGAGTGGCGGGGTCGGGGACTGGGAAAGTACATCCTCCTGATGGCCATCCAGCGAGCCCTGCAACATCGCGTCCGGTTTGTCACCCTGGAGGTCCGAGCATCCAATCGGGTCGCTCAGCAACTCTATACCGACCTGGGCTTCCGGGTCACGGGCATCCAGCGGGGCTACTACCGGGATGGAGAAGATGCCTGGCTGATGCGGCTGGGACCGCTGGACGAGGCAGAAATAGAACGCCTGGAGGAAATCCTCCGGGCAACAGAGGCCAGGGTATTGATTCGTGATGCGGGATGCTTTTGATTTTCCCCATGGCGGAGGTGACATGGAAGAACTGGAACAAATTGCCGCACAAATCCGCGCCTGTACGACTTGCATTCTGCACCGCGGGCGTACAATGGCTGTGCCTGGAGAAGGACCCGCCGACGCGGCGATCGTATTTGTCGGCGAGGCCCCTGGCTTTCATGAAGACCAGCAGGGGCGTCCCTTTGTCGGGCAAGCCGGCCAGTTTCTGGAAGAACTCCTGGCCAGCATCGGCCTGCGGCGGGACCAGGTCTACATCACCAACATCGTCAAGTGCCGGCCACCGGGCAACCGCGACCCCCTGCCGGATGAAATTGCCGCCTGCAGCCCCTACTTGGACCGGCAACTGGCCCTCATCCGTCCTAAACTGGTGGTGACCCTGGGGCGGTTCTCTATGGCTCACTTCCTCCCTCGTGCGCGCATCTCCGATGTCCATGGCCAGCCCCAACGAGTCGGCGGCATTATCTGCTACCCGATGTACCATCCGGCGGCCGCGCTCCACCAGCCATCGCTGCGGCGAACCGTGGAGGAAGACTTCCGGCGTATCCCCGAGGTGCTGGCGAAGGCAGAGGGAGTAGCCGAATACCAGCCCCCACCCCAGCCCGAACAGTTGCGATTGTTCTGACCAATGTGCCAGGCACTTCGGGAAGTGCCTGGCACATTTGCCCAAGATGGATCATCCGGCCCTCCCGCTCACGCTGGCGATTCTGGTCGCCGCTGTCCTCCTGATCCTCAGCGAGCGACTGCGGGCCGACCTTGTTGCCCTGCTGGTCCTGGTTGCCCTCGGTATCTCTGGCATCCTCTCCCCTCAAGAAGTATTCTCCGGCTTCAGCCGCTCCGCCGTCATTACTATTATGGCCATCTCTATCCTGGCGGAGGGCCTCCGCCGCACCGGGGTGACCGACCGAATGGGCGACGTCCTCCTCCGTCTGGTGGGGAGACAGGAACCCCATCTGGTCGTCGGGACGATGCTGGCGGGGGCACTGCTCTCGCTGTTTATGAACAACATCGCTGCCGCTGCTATCCTCCTCCCCACTATCTCATCAGCGGCCCGTAAGGCTGGAATCACCTCCACCCGGCTCCTGATGCCCCTTGCCTTTGGCACCCTGCTGGGCGGCATGGCGACCCTTCTGACCACCACCAACATCGTCGTCAGCGGGTTGCTGATAGACCAGGGACTGCGCGGGTTCGGCATTCTGGATTTTGCCCCCGTCGGCCTGCCGCTGGTCGCCATCGGGGTGGCTTACATGGCCCTCTGGGGTTATCGGCTGCTCCCAACCCAACCTATCCGCGAGCGCACCGAGGGGGTCCGTCCCCCTGAAGGAGACCTGGTCCAACTGTACCGCTTGGGGGAACGGTTGTTCCGCGCCCGGGTGCCCGCCGGGTCGTATCTGATAGATAAACCCCTCTCCCAGAGCACGTTCCGGGAAATCTACAACCTAAACGTCGTCGGGCTGGAGCGGGATGGCCGGGTGACCCTGGCCCCATCACCTGACTTTATCTTTCGGGAAGGGGATGTGGTGCTTCTGGAGGGGAATCTGGAGGAGTTCCGCCGCCGGGATCGACCTCCCTACCTGGAGATTCTCCCGCCGCGCGAGTGGCGGGAGGAGGACCTGGAGTCTCCGGCGGTGGTCATCGTGGAGACCGTCCTCTCCCCTCGCTCCAGCCTCATTGGCCAGACGCTGCGGGGGGCGCAATTTCGCGAGAAGTACGGTTTCACCGTCCTGGCCATCTGGCGGGCCGGGCGTCCCATCCGAACCAATCTCTCTGACCTGCCCCTCCAGTTTGGGGACGCGCTGCTCCTCCAGGGCCCCCGGGAGCGGCTCCCCGTCCTGCGGAGCGAGCCCGACCTGATCCTGCTGGCAAACGAGAAAGAGTACCCGCCAGTGGCGAGGAAAGGCTGGCTGGCTGCTGCTATCGCGCTGCTGGCACTGGCTCTGGCGGCCCTCCGCTATCAGGCCGTGGCGGAGGTACTGCTGGGCGGGGCCCTGGCCATGATGCTGGCCGGCGTGCTGACAATGGACCAGGCCTACGAGGTCATTGAGTGGAAGACGGTCTTCCTGGTGGCGGGGATGATGCCGCTGGGAATTGCGATGATGAAAAGCGGGACGGCGGCCTGGTTGGCCGAACGGGTCTTGAGCCTGATCGGTCCCGCTGGCCCGATAGGGCTCCTGGCCGGCCTATTTCTGCTGGCGATGGGACTGGCGCAGGTCATGCACAGCGCAGTGGTCGCCTCCATCGTGGCCCCCCTGGCCATCCAGCTGGCCCTGCAGACCGGGCTGAGCCCTCAGGCGCTGGCGATGACCGTCGCGCTGGCGACCTCCACGACCTTTCTGACGCCGCTGGGGCATCCGGTCAACGTGCTGGTGATGAACGTAGGTGGTTATCGGGCGCGGGATTATCTGCGGGTTGGCTGGCCGCTGACGCTGCTGGTCTTCGGCGCCGTCCTGGCGCTGGTACCCGTCTTCTGGCCGCTGAGATGAACAGAAAAAGGGGGTTTGGGGGCGGCGGCTTTGCTGCCGCCCCCAAACCCCCGATTACCCACAAGGAGCGAGATATGTTTTCTACATTTGACGAAGCCCGACAGTTTGTCCAGAGACACGACATCCAGATGGTGGACCTCAAATTCACCGACCTGGGAGGCCGGTGGCACCACCTGACCCTCCCCGCTTCCCAGTTCACCCCGGCCCTGATGGAGGAGGGCGTGGGGTTTGACGGCTCGGCCGTCGGCCTGAAATCGGTCAAGGCCGGTGATATGGTCTTGGTCCCCGACCTTTCCACCGGATTCGTGGACCCCTTCTGGGAAGTGCCGACCGTCAGTTTCATCTGTACCACGCTGGAGGCGGATACAAAGGCCGTCTTCGCCAACGACCCCCGCAACATCGCCCGCCGGGCCGAGGAATGGATGCGGGAGACCGGCATCGCCGACGAGAGCCGCTGGGGCCCCGAACCAGAGTTCTATGTTTTTGACCGGGTGGCCTACGAGTACGGCCCTAACCGCTGTGGGTACCGGGTGGAATCGGCGGAGGCGGATTGGGGGGACGGGGCCCTGTCCGGACACGTCATCCCCCTCCACGGCGGCTACCACGCTATCCCGCCGAAGGACACCCTCTACAACCTGCGGACGGAGATGACCCGGCATTTGGAGGCCATGGGCGTTCCGGTCAAGTACCACCACCACGAGGTCGGCGGGCCGGGGCAATGCGAGATTGAGACGCCCATGATGGGCCTGGTCCAGGCTGGGGATGCCGTGATGATGATCAAGTACGTCACCAAGATGGTCGCCCGCGCTCACGGCCTGACCGCCACGTTCATGCCTAAGCCGCTCTACGGCGAGGCAGGCAACGGTCTGCACTTCCACCAGCAACTGTTCCGGGACGGCCGCAATCTCTTCTACGATCCCCAGGGGTACAGTCTGCTCAGCCGGACGGCGCTGCAGTATATCGGTGGGTTGCTGGCTCACGGCCCCGCCGTCCTGGCGCTGACCAATCCCAGCACCAACTCCTACCGTCGGCTGGTGCCGGGGTATGAGGCCCCCGTTTTAGCCTTCTTCTCGGCGGGGAACCGGACGGCGGCGGTGCGCATTCCCCGCTACGCCACGAAGCCGGAAAAGGTGCGCATTGAGTTCCGTCCTCCCGATGCCACCTGCAATATCTACCTGGCCCTGGCAGCCCAACTCCTGGCGGGGCTGGACGGCATCCGGCGGGAGATAGACCCTACCGAAGCGGGCTTCGGTCCGATAGAGGCAGATGTTTTCTCTTGGAGTGAGGAGCGGAGGGCTGCAATTCGGCCGTTGCCCACCGCCCTCTCCGACGCGCTGGACGCGCTGGAGGCAGACCACGAGTTTCTCTGCGTCGGTGGGGTGTTCAGCGAGGACCTGATTGGGCGCTGGATCGCGGCTCGCCGGGAGGAGGAACTGGCTATACGCACCCGTCCCCACCCCTACGAGGTCAAGTTATACTACGACGTGTGAAAACCACCTTCACAGAAAAGGGATGCGGCGGGCGGCAAAGCCGCTCGCCGCATCCCCCCTCTTTCCACCCGCCGCCGGTCAGATTGTATCTATAACTACCTACCTGTGACCCACAAAGATATATTCTTCCGTCATCACAAAGCGACAACGCCGAAGCACCCCTCCTATGTGGCCGGAGGGCTGCTTTGCTTCGCTCGCAGTGACGCGGTAGATTATAAGTTGACAAGTATCATAATGGTTGTATATTTATGGGCATCATCGTTTACCCATAAACCTCCCAGCAGCGGCCCGGGGTGGAATTCATCCCAATGCCCTACCATCCTCCCCAGGCGCCGCGTCGGAACCGCCAGATGGGAGCAGGGGGTTAAGATGGGGAATGCTCACAATCGCTCCATTGTGATCGGCATATCTGTTTTCAGTATCTTGGTACTGATTAGCGCCGTGGCCGTGTTTGCCCTTCTCCCATGGGCTGCCAGACTCATCATCGACCTCTATCCGCCCGTTCTGGCCGCGCTATGTACCTGGTTTTCCTACCAGATTTACCGTTCCATAGAGAGGGGCCGGCGGGCTCGCCGGGTATGGAGATTGTTGATGGGCGCAATGGGATTCTGGACCCTCGCCGAAATCACCTGGGCTCTCTACGACTTTGTGATTCAAGCCGAACCATACCCATCCTGGGCTGATCTATTCTATATGAGTGGCAATTTGTTCCTGTTCGTCTTCTTTGCGCTCCAGATTCGCTTTCTCCGTCTGGCCCTCCAGGGGTGGAAACGGATACTGGCCATTGGACTGATTCTCTTATTCGTAACTGTAGTAAGCGTCTCTGTCCTGGCGCCGATGTTTTCTGAGCCCTCAAGGGACTGGCTGGAATTCGGTATGAACCTCCTGTACGAGGCCCAGTATCTGCTCCTCCTGATCGGCGCAACTGTCCTGACCCTGGCCGTATACGATGGGATACTGGGGGGAAGATGGGTTATTCTGAGCGGAGGAATGTGGCTTTATGTACTCTCCAATCAGATTTTCTTCTACGCAAACTGGTATGGCCTCTATCACCCTGATGGTCAGACCACACCACTCAGTGTCATTTTTGACCTGCTCTATATCGCTTCCTACCTGGTCATACTGGCCGGCCTCTATTTGCGATGGGCCCTGCCTTTTCCGACGGCCCAGGTGGAAGATATACTGGCCTCCAAACCCAAATCCCGTCTTCAAGAAACCTGGCTTTTGCTCTCTGATGAGGGAGGGCGGACGTCTTTTGTGGACCCGCGCCTTCTCCGGGTCTTGGGAGCCACCGATGTCGGTCAGTTCACCGGGGAGTTCGTGGGGGCCGTTCTGGGGCTGCGAACAGACCTGGATGGTCAAATCCTGCGGGAAGTACAAACTCAAGGTTATAGCCGTCCGAGGAAAGTCGTACTGGCTGGACAATTCTACGCCGTTCAGGCCCTGATGGAGAAAGAGCCCCGTCCCGATGTCTACTGGTTACTGACCCCCTGGGATGCACGCCTGGACATCCGGCCCGAAGAGAGACCTCCCCTGGAAGCCTTGTTGGCCCAGGCAGCGCGCGGTGCGGTTCAGACCCCTTCACCAGTGGAACTGACAAAAGCGTACGTTCAGGCTGTCTTCAGCCTGTTCTCTCTGATATGCACTCACTCTGGTGGGAAGGAAGTCGGCCAGCAATTTGCCCGCCAATTCGGCCCAGACTGGAATGCCTGTCAGGAGGCGCTGAGTTCAGACCGTCGGGGTGCCGTTGAGGCTTGTCGGGACTTGCTCCAGCGTGCGCTGGAATATATCCTGATGGTGGTGCCCCCAGACCAGTTGAGAGGTGCGCTGGGACGACTGGAAGCGGGATTGGGGGAGGAGACCATTCAAGCGGCCGCGGATGCCGGCCTGCGCTTACTTCTGCCAGAGCGTTAAGTCAGCGAAGGGTGGAGTTCGGGGGTGGACAGCGAATTTGCCAGCTTCAACCCCCTAATTTTCCCGTCCGGATGGGGGTGGGGGAGGGCAGAAAGCAATCATTTCAGGGGTTACGCACTTGTCA
>DAOTWK010000181.1:0-3380 GCA_034435815.1 Anaerolineae bacterium
GGCGGCGGCCCGAAGGGCCGCCGCCGCCCCCCTCCCTATGGGAGGCCTAACTCCGCCAGTTTCTCTGGCATCGGGACCCCGTTCTCATCCCAGCCGCGCAGGCGATAGTACTCCGGCAGCATCCGGTCCAACTCCACCACATGCCCCTTCGCCGGCCCCTCCGGCATCGGCTCATACAGCATCCGGGGCGGAAGCGTGTCGTCGGCCCGGGAGAACCCCGCCCGCACCAGGAACATCCGCTCCAGGTTATAGACCCGCTCCCCGGCCCGAAGCAGCGTCTCTTCATCGTACCCGGCACCGGTGGCGTACTCCATCAGCCGGGAGATGCGCACCGGCTCCACGTTGTACGTCGGCTCAAAGAGGTAGCGGATGCTCAGGAAGACGCACAGTCCCGCCGCATCCACAATGGTGAAGATGTCCTCAAAGTATTTCACCAGCCGGGGCTTGTCCTCCCAGGAGAGGGGATCCACCTTCTTGGGGACACCGAAGACCTCCATATACGCCGTATCCCCGGCCATGTGGGACGCGCCGATGTTAGAGGTGGCGTAGAGGAGCCCCATGCCCTTCGCCCCGCGCGGGTCGTAGGCGGGGAATTCCTGCTTCTTGGCGCTCATAGAGAATTCTGGATGGCCGTAGTGGGCGGCCAGACGGTAACTGCCCTGGGCAATGAGATCGCCGAAGCCCTCCCGCAGGCCCGCCAGGCGGACCATCTCCACCACCGCCTCCGCATCGCCGAAGCGCAGGGGGCGACCAATGTCCGATTCGGGAATGAGGCCCAATTCGTACATCTCCATTGCGCAGGCGATGGTCATCCCGGCGGAGATGGTATCCAGGCCCAGTTCGTTGCAGATGTAGTTGGCCTTGGTGATGGCGGCCAGGTTGTCCACGCCGCAGGCGCTGCCCAGCGCGCCGATGGTTTCGTACTCCGGCCCTTCCCCCTCGCCGCCGAAAACAGGGTCGTCCACTCGCGTCAATCGGCCACAGGCGATGGGACAGCCATAGCAGGCCTTGGGCCGGATCAGGTACTTCTGGTTGAGCGCGCGCCCGGAAATGGCCTCCGCTCCGGCGAAAACGCCTGTCCGGAAGTTGTAGGTGGGCAGAATGCCCAATTCATTGGTGACGGGGGGCACATAGGCAGTGCCGTAGATGCGCAGAGTGGATTTCCCCGCCGCCACCGCCTGCTTGACCTCCTCCACTACCTGGTCGGAGAGAGCCTTCAGGTCGTCCGGATGGGCCAGAGGGATACGACGGGTGCCGCGCACGACGACGGCCTTGAGGTTCTTGGAGCCCATGACCGCGCCCACGCCGGAGCGGGCGGCGGCGCGGTGCTTCTCGTTCAGGATGGCCGCGATGGGCGCCAGTCGCTCCCCCGCCGGGCCGATGCAGGCCACCCGCGCGCGGGGGTCCGTCTCCGCCCGCAGCATGTCTTCGGTCTCAAAGACGGTCCGGCCCCAGAGATGGTCGGCGGGGCGAATCTCCACCCGGTCGTCGTTCACCCAGAGGTAGACGGGCCGCTCCGCCTTTCCCTCAAAGATGAAGAGGTCAAACCCGGTGCGCTTCATCTCGGTGGGGAAGAAGCCGCCGGAGTTGGAGCAGGAGAGCGCTCCGGTGAGGGGAGATTTGGTGACCACCATATAGCGGTTGCCGGTGGGGACCGGGGTGGCCGTGAGGGGCCCCGTAGCGAAGACCAGCTTATTCTCCGGGGCAAGGGGGTCCACCCGAGGGTCCATCTCGTCGTAGAGATAACGGATGGCCCAGCCCCGCCCGCCGATGAAGTCGCGCGCTATGCGGGGGTCTACTTCTTCTGTACTGGTTTCTCCGGTCGTCAGGTTGACTCTGAGGATTCTGCCGTTCCAGCCGTACATAGGACCTCCGTTCAGTGGTTAGGGGTTAGCCGGTAGCCGGTAGGGGATGGGGTTAGTCGGTAACCGGTAGTTAGCCGCCGCCGATGGCCGGGAAGAGACAGAGAACGTCTCCCTCCCGGAGCACCTGGCCCGGCTGAGGGGTGCGCCCGTTCACCAGGACGACACTCTCCTCGGACGGCACAGGCAGCCCGGCCAGGACGTCCTCCACCCGGGCATCTGGTGGGACTTCCGCCTCATACGAAGAAGAGGAGCAATCGGGGGGCAGGTACTGTTGATAATGGGCCAGAAGTTTGATGCGGATTTTCATCGTCTTTGCATCTCTGTGAGAAAATCTGTGCTCATCCGCATTCTATTGTACTATAGACGGCGATAACGACAAGCCGCTGCGAAGCGTTGCCGGGCTTATCACGAACTGCTCGTTTCCCATCCCGCGAATTCTGTGGTATAATTTTTGCGAACGGATGTTCTCTTATGGCGGATGGCGAGATTGACCCCTATGGGCCCGATAGAGAAACTGCGGCTGTTGGGGCCGGCGACCTGTTACGAGTCGGCCGAGGAGATCAGCGCGGCCGGGCGGCCCTTCTCTGCCCCCGCCGGACTTCCGTCCGACCTCTCCGGATTCATCCACTACGCGGCGATGCCTGGCGGCAAGCGCATCGCGCTGCTGAAAACTCTCCTCACCTCCGCCTGTGAACGGGATTGCTTCTACTGCGCGTTCCGTGCCGGACGGGACTGCCCTCGCGCCACGTTCACGCCCGACGAACTGGCCCGCCTGTTCCTGCAACTCCACCAGCGTGGCATCGCTGAGGGACTCTTCCTGAGTTCTTCCATTCTGGGTGGGGGGCCGCACACGCAGGACCGGCTCATCGCCGTAGCGGAAATTCTCCGCCAACGCTACGGCTTTCGGGGCTACATCCACCTGAAGATTATGCCCGGCGCGGAGCGGGACCAGGTGGCGGCCGCGATGCGTCTGGCAAACCGCGTCTCGGTCAACCTGGAGGCCCCCAACGACCGCCGTCTGGCTGCGCTGGCCCCCCACAAGCAATTCGCCGACGAACTCCTCCGCCGACTCCGCTGGATAGAGGAACTCCGCCGGGAGATGCCCGGACCGGCCCCAAGCGCCACCACCCAGTTCGTTGTCGGCGCAGCGGGGGAAAGCGACCTGGAATTGCTACACGTGACGGCATTCCTGTACCGCCACCTGGGGCTGGCCCGGGCTTATTTCCAGGCATTCCGTCCCGTCCCCGGGACGCCGCTGGAAGCCCACCCGCCCACTTCGCCGCAACGGGAGCGCCGCCTCTATCAGGCCTCTTTCCTGCTGCGGGATTACGGATTCAGCGTGGAGGAACTTCCCCTCCGACCGGACGGCAATCTCCCGCTGGAGACGGACCCGAAACTGGCCTGGGCGCGGGAGCACCTGGCGGAGGCGCCGGTAGAGGTGAACCGGGCGGGGCGGGAGACTCTCCTGCGGGTGCCGGGCATCGGCCCTCAGGGCGCCGACCGGCTCATCGCCGC
>DAOTWK010000182.1:0-3447 GCA_034435815.1 Anaerolineae bacterium
AAAAAAGTGGCAATTCTCCACCAGCCGCTGAAAATCCCGCTTGCGGGCCAGCCAGCCACCCCCATCGGCAAAATTGACAAAGGCCCGGTTTTCGCCGTAGCGACTGTTGGAACGACGGATGTCTCCATAAGCCGTTTCCATATCTCGGGCTTTGGTGCTCTGCGCGCTGCTGGTCGTCTCCTGGAACGAGCACATCAGAATCACCCAGGGGTCGTCCAGAGAGGGTATAGCAAAATCTATGTTCACATTCACGAACCGGGACCGCCCCTGTTCAAAGCTGACTCCATACCGCTCCTTTATCTCCTCTAATCGCCTGCGAATCTGGGCTTCCACCCGATACCCCTTCCGACCGCTGTATGTGCCGATCAGGGCGCGCTTGTAGCGGACTCGTCGGGCTGCTACGGAGCCAACGGCAATCTCTCGGAAGTTCAATGCCTCCAGATAGTAGCGCGGAATGACGGTCTGCAAATCTGGGTTGCGGACGCCATCCATAAGCAAATGGGCAATCAGGGACGCAAAATCCCGGTCGGCTCGGATCCGGTGGATGACCTGTCTCATTGTCCACTCCCGGTCCAGCGGAACCGGAATCTGGCCAATCTGACGAAGCAGGGAGATAATTCGCAGGAATTTTTCCTCCGAGAGTTCCACCTCGCGCAGGACAAACTCCAGCGCCCCTTCCTGCTCCTGCAGCAGGTCCGCCAGGGAGTCCGGACTCATCACCGTCTTCTCCGTCACGCCGTACCGTTCGGCCAGCCGGAGCAAGCGATCCACTTCCCGGTCTATCTCCTGCTCCAATTCATTATCCACAAAGAAAATGGTTAGGGAATTCCAGGCTTCCTCAAAGGAAAGTTTACGCGGTGTCTGGGCCATTCTCTACCTCCAGCAGTTTGGCCGCTTTCAACGCCTTCCCCCATGTTGGGAAAGCCTCTAAGAACGGATCCAATCCGTACCGACTCATCCGGCGGACATCCTCCGGCGTGGGCAGACGACCCAACTGACGGGCAATCTCCCGCAGTTCCAGTTGCAGGGCCTTCTTGTTGTAGCGCGAGCGCGGTCGGGGTACCGGCGGACGGTATACATCTCCCCATACCTCCACCTGGGCCAGTTTCTCCCGGATGATGGCCACATAGGTCGGGTCAATATCTATGGCGATGTACCGTCGGCCCAGCCGGGCCGCCGCCACCGCCGTGGTCCCCGTTCCGGCCAGAGCGTCCAGCACAATGTCTCCCGGGTTGGTGGATAGCCGGATGATCCGCTCCATCAGCGCGTCCGGCAGTTGGCACGGGTGATAATCCCGGTGACGCCGGTGTTTGATCCGATGAATGTCCCACCAGATGTCGGTCAGGGGCTCCTTTACTACATCGTCTCCTTGTGCCTTCCGTCGCCGGATGCAAGATGAGCGAAGGCAATAGAAGCGGGCATCCATCTCTCCTACATCCTCATAGTTGAACGTGAAATCGGTCGGATGCTTGGTGTAGAGAAGGAGCGCATAGTGGGCCGGCATAATCTTGCCCCGAGGCTCGGAGAGGGCATCCCAGACAATCCAGTTCTGGAAATAGAGACGGCGGTTCAGGTATGCCGCATGGTACATCCCCCAGCGGGGCAGGTTCAGGACGTAGAGGGAACCGGTGGGCTTTAAAATCCGGATATACTGGTCCAACCAGGCATTGCACCAGTTTAGATAGACTTCCCGGTCTTTCTCGTCGTCGTAGGTCGTATAGGCCTTGTCCAGGTTGTACGGCGGGTCAGCAAAGACCAGGTCCACCGATTCGTCCGGGAACGTCGCCAGAACTTCCAGGGCATCCCCCTGGATAACAGCATTGACGGGTAAGCCCCTTTCTGGTCCAGCCTTCGGGACGGCGAAGAGACCGGGAAGGAGAGATAGGCGGTACCGAGGAGATACCTCGAGCAGATGCGCTTCCCCCGGTCGGGCGATTCGCTCGGCAGGGCCGATCACCCCTTCCAGCGCCGCCGCGTTCTCGGAGTGACCGGTCGGAGAGACCATTCGCAGCAACATCTCCAGAACGGGCGCGGAGATACCCGTGTAGTTGTTCTCCGGCGGCAGGTCCTTCCAGACATCGGAAATGGCGGTCCCCTCCGGGTGCATCAGGTGGCTCTTTCCACCCCAGTCCCGGAGTGGCTTGCCACATGCTCGGCAGTACCGATGCGGAAAACGGACGCGGGAAATCCGAAACTTCTCCCCTTTGGCAAACATCAGGACAGCTGCATGAACCGAAGGCATCCGCCCCCCCAGTCGCAGGACCGACTCTACCGCAATCCAGTATTTGAAGCGCAGGCGGCGGTCCAAATAGACGCCGATATCCGGCAGGGTCTCGGGGATCCCCTGCACGAACAGCAATCCCCCATCCCGCAGCGCCTGTACTGCGGCGTCCAGGCAGGGAATCCAGTGTCCGGCCTCATCGGTCCCCGCCGCCAATATGATAAAGTCCAGAGACCCTGCCGGCGTCTCCGCCAGGGATGAGAGCAATTGTTCGCCTGAAAGATACCGGATCATAGATCACAGACCACAGGCAACAGACTGCAGACCATAGGCCACGGACCACGGTCGGACCAGTTTGGCGCAGGCTGAAGCCTACGCTACGAACTATCGTGTCCTTCCATGTCTCTCCGTGCTGTTCCGTGTCCCATTCTACGGCAGCGCCGGGACCACTGTTGCCACCGTCTCCAGGTCCGGCCCCCAAACAACGGTGACGACGCGGCCGGTGCGGTGGAGATAGGCCGCACCCGCCGGTCCGCTCCAGAATTGCCCTTTCAGGCCTAAGGGCGGGTCGGCGGCAATCAGCGGTGGTGTACGGAACCGGGGCACCAGCAGCGCATAGGCGCGCTCAAACTCCACCGCTTCCTCCCGGCTCTCCCAGGCCAGCCGCCAGACGATGACCTCGCGCGGGCTGTCAGCCTGCGCGACATTCGTCCAGAGGGTAAAGGTATCCCCGGCCCAGCCGTCGGCAGCGCGACGGGCCGCCGCATCGTCGTCCAGGTAGGCCGCCAGATGCAGGCCGACCAGAAACTCACCAACGGTATCCCGGCGGGCCAGACTCCAACCTTTGCCCAGGACCGGCGCCAGTGCCGGAATGGCGGGCTCCAGTGTGGGACGGCGGGCTCGGTACCGTTCCGGGTGCAGGACCTCCTGGGTGCTGCAGGGCGGAGCGGCGTAAGCGCGGTTCACGGCGTTCCAGCCGCCGTCAGCGTAGAGGGCAGCGACGAAGTGGGCCCCGTCCTGGTACGGAAAGAGCCGGACCACCTCAAAGGTGGCAGCGCTCGCCAATGGCGCGTAGGCCGGCTCCTCGGCCCCTGCCGCCAGGCGGGCCAGACGGTTCACCTCCTGAGGGTCGGCAGCCACCCCGGCATAGCGGGCGGTGGTGAGGACGGCGTCCCCCTCCAGGAGCGCCCGCAGGGCCAGGGCGGCGTCTGTGGTGGGCCGGCAGG
>DAOTWK010000183.1:0-2536 GCA_034435815.1 Anaerolineae bacterium
GGGTGGCCAGGAAGCCGCTGCCGTCGTGGAGGTACTCCCAGAGGACGGAGTGGAGGTCGGGGAGGCCCGGCGCGGGCGGCGGGACCTCCAGGAGCAGGATGCCGCTGGGAGCCAGGGGAAGCGCGTCCAGCATCCGGCAGGCGGGAGAGTCCTTCGGGAAGAGGGCCTCGTGGAGGCGCCGGCCATAGCGGGAGGGGTCCTCGAAAAACTCTTTCGCCTGCTCTGGGGTCAGGGCCAGGGCGGCCAGCGAAAAGGAGTGACTGAACCGGCCGCCGGCCTTCACGGCAACGCGGTCACCGTCGGGGGAAAGGGTAAGGATGAGCATAGGGGCCTCCGGTCAGCACGTGTTGCGTGTTGCGTGTTGCGTGAAATGTGAAAAGTGAAATCGGGTCGCGGCGGGTGCGGGATCGGTCCTGCGCTACAGGGCGATCAGAAGCAGCAGGATGAGCGCCAGCAGGGCCAGGGTGCCCAGAGCAAAAGCGACCTGGGCCCACTGGAGGGAACGGCTCTTGCGGTCAAAAAGTGCGCGGAGCAATTGCCGCATGGCAGTCAGATTGGCTGTGGGTACATCCAGGCGGCGGGGCATCACCACGTTCAGCGCCAGGAAGAGGGTCAGGGCGTAGAATCCGGCGGAGAGGCCGCCCAGAATGCGGACGGCAGGTAGGGCCAGATAGCGGGGGTCATCCTTGAAGGCCAGAACGCCGAAGAAGAGGCCCAGGAGGGTGGTGACGAGGGTAATCAGTTGCCGGGCCGCGCCCTCCAGAGTGTCCAGCGACTTCTGTTCCAGGTCCCGGAAGTAGGCAATCAACCGCTCGTCGGCGGGGGAGAGGGCGACGGACTTCACGGCCGCATTCGTCTCATCCGGCGCAGCGGGGGACGGATCGGCGGGCATCGGGCACCTCCTTTCGCAGGACAACTGTCGCAGGACGACTGTGTGCAGTTATCCTACGATTCCACCACAATCTTGAAGGTCTGATGACAATGGCGACAGGCAACGACATACTCCTGCGGTTCCAGGGGGCGCGGGGTCCGCAGGGTGCGCCACACTTTGGCGCCGGGCTGAGTCTGCTCCAGTTCGGCCGGGGTGTAGGTGTTGCGCTTCCCGCAGTGGGGGCAGTCGGCAAAGATGCGGTTGGGCACAGAGACCTCCTTTTTACCACGAAGACACCAAGACACGAAGGCAATTAAAAATTAACAATTAAAAATTAAACTTCGTGTCTTCGTGTCTTTGTGGTTTCAATAACGCCAGTACCCGCGCGGCCGCTGCGCTGGCGTGGGCCACCGTCTCCGGGATGTCCATCGGGCCAACGGCGGTGCCGGCCAGGAAGACGCCGGGCCGCCCCGTCTCCATTGGTCGCAGGTCGCCGTCGGCCGCGGTGAGCCAGCCGCGGTCGTCCACTGGGATGCCCAGCATCCCGGCCAGGCGGCGGGTCTCCGGGCGGGGCACCATCGCCGGAGCGACCACCACCAGGTCCGCCGCGATGCGCACCTGCTGGCCGGAGAGGGTGTCTGCGCCCAGGACGACTACTTGCCCGTTCTCCGCAAACACCCGGGAGACCTTCCCGCGCAGGTAGACGACGCTCTCTTTCTCCATTGCTCGCTGGATAAACTCATCGTATCCTTTGCCTGGCGAACGGATATCAATGTAGAACACATACGCCTGACCGTCGTGGACGCGATGGCGGTAGAGGATGGCCTGTTTGGCGCTGTACATACAGCAAATCTTAGAGCAGTGGGGCAGGTGCCGGACGGGCTCCCGGGACCCGGCGCACTGGATGAAGACTACCTCCTTCGGCTCGCGGCCGTCGGATGGACGGAGCACCTTTCCGGCCGTGGGGCCGGAGGCCGAGAGCAACCGCTCAAAAGCCAGCGCGTCCACCACGTCTGGCACCTTCCCGCCGCCGTACTCCGGCAGGTTCTCCAGGCCGTAGAGGTCGTAGCCCGTCGCCAGGATAACGGCGCCGACCTCTGTCTCCACGAAGGTGTCCGTCTGCTCATAGGCGATGGCGCCGGTGGGGCAGAACTTCTCACAGGCCCGGCACCGTCCCTTCTGGAAATAGATGCAGGACTCCCGGTCTATGACGGGTTTGTTGGGGACGGCCTGCGGGGAGAGGGTGTAGATGGCCTTTCGGGGACCCAGTCCTCGCTGGAATTCCGCTGGTACTTTGGACGGGCATTTCTCCTGGCACAGGCCGCATCCGGTGCATTTCTCCCAGTCCACATACGCCGCGTGACGGCGGATGCGGACCTGGAAACGGCCGGCCTCGCCGGTCACCGACTCCACCTCGGAGTAGGTGAGCAACCGGATGTTCTCGTGGCGCCCGACCTCTACAGTGCGGGGGGTGAGGATGCACTGGGAGCAATCCAGCGTGGGGAAGGTCTCGGAGAGTTGGGCCATACGGCCGCCAATAGAGGGGAGTCGCTCCACCAGCACTACTTCGTAGCCGGCGTTCGCGATGTCCAGCGATGCCTGCATGCCGGCAATCCCCGCGCCGACCACCAGCACCCGGGGCACCGGCTTTTTCTCGCTTCCCAT
>DAOTWK010000184.1:0-1766 GCA_034435815.1 Anaerolineae bacterium
TTATACGGTGCGCCGTTGGCCACGGCGTCCTGGATGACCTTCCCCCAGGTGGGCAACTGGGGGTCGCCCAGCCCCAGCACCGCCAGAGAGGCCTCCAGAAAGACGTAGGAGGGGATGAGCGTGACCAGGTTGGGGATCAGCATCGGCACAATCCGGGGTACCAGGTACCGGAAGATGATACGCCAGTCCCCAGCGCCATAGGCCTGGGCGGCCTCCACATAGGGGGACTCCCGAACCTGCATAAAGACAGCCCGGTAGGTTTTGATACCGCTCCCGAAGACGCTCAGCAAGATAGTGACCCCGAGGATGACCCAGATGCTCCGGGAGTAGAACGTGCCCACCATAATCAGGATGGGAAGCAGGGGGAGCATCATCACCACCTCGGTGATGCGCTGAACCAGGTTATCTACCAACCCGCTGAACCAGACGCCGATGGCCGCGATAATCATCGTGGTGATGGTAGTGCCAGCGGCAGCCAGCAGGCCAAAGGCCAGGGCCACCGGCGCGCCCCAGAGAAGGGCAATTTTCAGGTCGCGCCGCAGGTGGTCAGTGCCTGCGATGCCGTAGACTTTTCCATAAACGACCAGTTCGGCGTCCAATTGGGTCTCCGGGTCAAACGCCGTGACCTGAATCTTTACCTGGTAGGTCCCTTTCAGTGGTCGCGGGTTTTCCCCCGGATCGGGGGCTACAAAGAGCCCCACTTCCACCGGCACGTCTCCGATCTGACGCCGGATCCGGCGTAGCAGTTTATCGTCCTGGTTAAAGCGGTAACTGCTGGAACCCGTCGAGATGGCAATATCCGCAATAGAAATTTCCCGCCCATCGGGTGTATACCACGTGATGGAAGCAAAAGGCGATCGCTCTTTAAAAGAGGTCTCAAAGAAGATGTTGATTTCGCGCGGAAAGTCGTCCGCCTGATAGTCAAAGGAGTAGAGGAGCGTGATAGACTTGCCCTCGCCCAGGGGAGCCTCCTGGCGCTCTGCGGCCCCTTTGCGGGAATCCAGCGCGATGGTCTCCGGCAGTTTCTGTGACCGGAAGTAGTTGATCCACGCCGGTGGAACGGTTCGGGGGAGATTGCGCCAGATACCTTCCCCACCGCGCCAGAGGGTAATGGCTTCCCGGTAGGGAATGGTAATGACCACGTAAATGGAAAAGACGATCAGCAGGATAACGATGAACAACCCCGCAATAGCCGAGGGGTATCGCCGAATTTCCCGAAGAGCATCCTTTACGGTTTGCATCCTCTCATTCCCTCGTCACGCGCCGACCCGAACTCGCGGGTCCAGGATGGCGTAGATGATGTCCAGCAGGAAGACGGTCACCGCCAGTAGATAGGCGAAGATCACCGTGGAGCCCACGATAACGGGGACGTCAAAAAGACCCACTGCCTGGTAGAGCGTCCGTCCCAGGCCGGGCCAGTTGAAGACCGTCTCAAAAATCGGGGCGCCTGTCCACAGGCTGATGACCGTCAGCAGGAAGTTGGTCACGATGGTGGGAAGGGTGGGCCGCAGGATGTAGCGCCGCTCAATGGTCCGCCCGCTCAGCCCCTTGGCCTTCGCCAGTTCCACGTAATCTTCGCTGGAGTAAATCAGGAAGAACGTTCGCCAACTGTAGACGCTGAGGAAGATGGAACTCACCGTCAGCGCCGTAATCGGCAAAATCAGGTGCTTCCCCACGCTCAGCGCGTAGAGGAGGCGCGATTGGGGCGCCGGAGCATCCACCAGGTCGCCGAAGGGCAGGAGGCGCAACCAGCCCGCGAAGATGAG
>DAOTWK010000185.1:0-6591 GCA_034435815.1 Anaerolineae bacterium
AAAAAAATCCGCGTCCCTCTGCGTTCATCTGCGTCCTATCCGAATCAGCGGGCCAGGGAGCGGGGATCCAGTGCATCCCGCAGGCCGTCGCCGACGAAGTTGATGCTCAGAACTGTCAACACAATCAGCGTGCCGGGGAAAATCCAGAGCCAGGGGGCGGTCTCAATGTAGTTGTAGGCCCCCTCCAGCATATTGCCCCAGGTAGCGGTGGGCGGTTGAACGCCCAGACCCAGGAAACTGATGTAGGCCTCCAAGGTGATGGCATTGGCGACACCCAGGGTCGCCGAGACCACAATCGGAGCGATGGCATTGGGGAGGATGTGCTGGAAGATAATCTGCCCCGTCGGTGTGCCGGTCGCCCGCGCGGCCAGGATGTACTCGTTCTCCTTGATAGAGAGAAATTCCGCCCGCACAATGCGCGCCAGGTACATCCAACTGGTCGCTCCGATAATCAGAACGATGACAATGACGCTACCGCTGAAGGTACGTTCCAAGAGGGTGATATCGGGCACTTTACCGCCGAAGAATTTGGCCATCACCAGGAGGAGGAAGAGTTGGGGGATGTTCAGCATTGCCTCGGTGAAGCGCATCAGGATGCTATCCAGCCAGCCACCGTAGTAGCCCGCCAGCGCGCCGATGGTGACACCAATGACCACTTCCACCAGCATCGCGGTCAGGCCGATGAGAAGGGAAATCTGCCCGCCGTAAATAGTACGGGCCAGAATGTCCCGCCCGACGGTGTCGGTGCCGAAGGGATGGACGCGGGAAGGGGGTTGGAGACGCTTCACCGTGTCGGTCAGGTTAGCGTATGCCTCGGTGAAGAACAGGGTGCCGCCCAGCGAATAGAGGACCAGCAGAGAAAGCACGACCAGGCCGAAGAGGGCCATTTTGTGGCGGCGGAAGCGGCGCCAGAACAACTGCCGCAGAGTCAAAGGCGGGGCTTCGGCCTCTTCCAGTGGTATCAGGGCAGGAATGGCGGTTTCAGCGCTCATAAGGTCTGCTCAGTTCTATTCGTAGCGGATTCTGGGATCCAGCCAGGCATAGACGATGTCGGTGAGAATCTGAAAGACCACCACTGCAACAGCAATCATCATTAGGATACCCATGACCACCGGCGTGTCGCCCCGGGAGACATGGTCCAGGAAGAGACGGCCCATCCCAGGCCAGGCGAAAATCCGCTCTGTGACGATGGCCCCCGCCAGCAGGAAGGGCAGGTCCAGCCCAACGACGGTCACAATAGGCAGCGAGGCGTTCTTCAGCGCGTGGACGAAAATGATGGTCGGGCGGGGGAGCCCCTTCGCGCGGGCCGTGCGGATGTAGTCCTGGCTCAGCACCTCCAGCATCGCGCTGCGGATGTAGCGGCTGTAGGCCGCAAAGTAGATGAACGAGAGACTGAAGACGGGCAGGACCATATGGAGCGCCACCTGGCCGGGGGTCTTGCCCACCTCGGGGTCAAACATCCCGACGGTGGGCAGATACGGCAGTCCCCAGCGCTTGAAGTTGACGGCGAAGATGTACATAGAGAGCAGAGCGACAAAGAAGATGGGCATAGAGTAGCCGATGAATGAAATTGCCGTCATCAGGTGGTCCAGGAAGGAATACTGACGGAGGGCAGAGTACATCCCAATGATCAGAGAGCCCAGGATGATGACCAGTTCGGTCGTGCCCATCAGCAAGAGGGTGTTGGGCAAGCGGTCCCAGATAACCTGCACCACCGGCCTTTTGGCGACCAGGGAAACGCCGAAGTCGCCGCGCAGGACCCCTTTGCGGCGGCCTGGCGTCTCCGGGACACCGTCGCCGTCCAGGTCCATCTTCGTCCAGTCGTTGCCGATGAGCCAGTAGAGGTACTGCATATAGAGGGGCTGGTCCAGCCCCAACTGGCGGGCCAGCCGCTGCCGGTCCTCGGAGCGAGTAACCTGACGCCCACCCAGCGTCGCCAGCGGGTCCCCCATGTTCTGCATCAGCACAAAGAGGATGACGCTGATGAGAAACAGCAGCGGGATGGCCTGGAGGAACCGACGAATAACGTAGCGCAGCATATTCGTCAAACCCGGGTGACGTGCCAGGCACTTTGAAAGTGCCTGGCACGTCGCATTAGAACCTTACTGGCTCAGATCCCACTCCACGATATTGAAGAACGGCGTCGCGCCGGAGAGGCGGACGTTCTTCAGGCGCGGGCCCACCGCCCAGATGTCCGGGTCCTCCCAGACGCCCAGCCAGTAGACCTTCTCGTAGATGAGACGGGTAATCTTATGGAAGGTCTGCTGCCGCTCGGCGGGGTCCACCTGGGTGGCCTGCAACTGGAAGAGCCCGTCCAGTTCCTCATCGCAGACGGCCTGCCAGTTAACACCGGCGGGGTTCTCATCGCTGGGGATTTCCTTGCAGAGCCAGTCAGCAGTATCCGGGTCGGGGTAGTTGGTGACGGTGGAGTACTCAAAGATGTCGAACTGGCCCGTCGCGCAGGGGCCGCCCTCGCCGTAACTGCCGAAGAAGATGTCGGAGTCGGCGTTGGCCAGTTCCAGTTTGATGCCCACCTGGGCCAGTTGCTGCTGGGCCACCGCCTGGACATCCCGGCGAATCTCGCGGGTCGTGGTGCCCAGGGTGAGAACCAGTTCCACGCCGTCCTTATCCCGCACGCCATCGCCGTTGGTGTCCTTCCAGCCGGCCTCGTCCAGGAGTTGCTTGGCCCGCTCCGGGTCGTAGGGCCAGGGCTCCAGCGTCGGGTCCTCCCACGGGGTGTTGGCCCAGTAGGTCGCCGGGGGCTTGGTCAGGCCGAGCAGGAGGTCCTTGCAGATGGAGAAGCGGTCAAAGGCCAGCGCGATAGCCTGCCGGACTTTGACATCTTTGAGCGCCGGATGCCCTTTCTCCGGGTGGAGGTAGAAGTACCAGCCCTCGTTGTAGCCGGAGAAGACCTTGACCATATGGACGCCGGCCTGCTCCAGGGTGGGGATGTCTGAGTAGGCGATGAAGGTACCCAGGTCGCCGTCGCCGGCCTTCAGAGCCGCCACCTGAGAAGCGTCGTCGGGGACAAAGCGGATGAAGATTTCGTCAATCTTGGGGCGGCCCAGCCAGTACTTGTCATTGGCGACAAAGCGGGCGAAGGAGCCGGACTCCCATTCTTTGAAGACGAAGGGACCGCAGCCAACGGTGGGCGCGCGGTTCCACTCGGCATTGTCAATGGTCCCTTCTTTCTCAAAGACCGGGCGCAGGACGTGGGCCGGCAGGAGGCCGTGCCAGAGAGTGGCCTGCCAGGCAGCGAAGGGTTCCTTGAAGGTCATCACCACCGTGCGGGCGTCGGGCGCTTCCACCTTCTCCAGTTTGTCGTACGGGAAAGTGGAGGCGACGGTGTTCTTGGGGCTCATTGTCATCTCGTAGGTGAAGATGAAGTCCTCGGAGGTGATGGGCGTTCCATCGGACCAGACGATGTCGTCCCGCAGTTTCAGGGTGATGACCCGACCGTCCGGGGAGATGCCGCCGTTCTCCTCGCTGGGCATTTCTTTGACCAGGACCGGGTGGGGGTTGTTCTGGTCATCAAAATCCCAGGCCCAGCAGTTCCAGATTTGCTGGGTGATGGAGGAGAACCACATGTTGGTGTAGAGGGGGTTGAGGACGTCAAACTCCTGGGTCCAGATAAAGGTAGCGACCTTCCGGGCGGGCGGTTGAGTGGGCGGCGGAGCAGTCGGCGCCGGGGTGAGAGCCGCGGGCGGCGGAGTAGTGGGGGGCGCGGGCGGCCTGCAGGATGCCAGCAAGGCCAGAATGACCCCGATGGCCAGCAGAGCATAGAGCGTGCGACCTTTCATCTCTGCTCCTTAACATAATTGAATGGACGATTTTAATCTCAGAGACCAGCAGAAACAGAGTGGAAGACGAATTGGAGTTTAGGGCATTCTCACCTCCTTTCGGTGGCATGAAACGGGCGAAAGGCGGAGGGGGTGGGATTCGAACCCACGGTGACCACCAAGGGCCACAGCGGTTTTCGAGACCGCCCCGATCGTCCACTCCGGCACCCCTCCGATAGAAGTATTATAGCACAGCATAGAGAGTCTGCAACAAAAGTTTGTAGGGTAGCGTGGCCGGCGGCCGCCGCACAGCCGATGCTGCTTGACGAAAAACCGGAAATCCGGTAAAATCTTTCCGTCCCCCCTTGAAACGTAAGGTGCAATGGGGACTTTTCCTCCGTCGCACCTTGTGAATTCTATTCCGAACGGAGGCACCTGTGAAAGAACTGAGCACCCTGGAACAAGGCATGCTCTACGGCGTCATCGCCACTGCCATCATCGGCCTCCTCTACGCCCTCTGGCTCTGGCGCGATACAGTGCGCCGAGACAAGGGGAGCCAGAAGATGCAGGATGTATGGCAGGCGATCAAGGTGGGTGCTGAGGCCTACCTGCGACGCCAACTCCAGACCATCCTCCCCATCCTCGGCCTGCTGGTTGTCCTCCTCTTCCTCAGCGTCTACGTGATTGCGCCCTCCCGCGAAGCCTACGAACTCTTCGGCGAGCGGGCCCGTCTGGCGCTGGGGCTGGGCCGGGCGGGCGCCTTCATCCTCGGGGCCACCTTCTCCCTGCTGGTGGGCCAACTGGGGATGCGGGTCGCCATTGAGGGCAATGTCCGGGTGACCGCTGAGGCGGTGCGCGGCAGTTACAACGGTGCGCTCACCGTCGCTTACCGGGCCGGCACCTTCACCGGCATGCTCACCGACGGCCTGGGGCTGCTGGGCGGCACTATCATTTTCATGATTTTCGGCCGCGCCGCGCCCGATGCCCTCCTGGGTTTCGGCTTCGGCGGCACCCTCCTGGCCCTCTTTATGCGGATCGGCGGCGGCATCTACACCAAATCCGCCGACGTCGGGGCCGACCTGGTGGGGAAGGTGGAGGTGGGGGTCCCGGAGGACGACCCCCGCAACGCGGCCGTCGTCGCCGACCTGGTGGGGGATAACGTCGGCGACTGCGCCGGGATGGCCGCCGACATCTTTGAGTCCTACGAGGTCACCATCGTCTCCACCCTGATCCTGGGCATCGCCCTGGCCCACGTGACCGGGGAGATTGTCTGGATTGTCTACCCGCTCATCGTGCGGGCTATCGGCGTCATCTCCTCTATTCTGGGAACGTTCACCGTGCCCATCTGGGAGCGGTTCCCACTGAAGTTCCTCCGCGCCCGGGACGCCGAGGAGGCCATGTTCCGCTCTTACGAGGTCTCCAGTATCAACACCGTCCTCTGGTCCTTCCTCTTCGCCTGGTGGTACGCCCACGACTGGCGGCTGGCCCTCCTGAACGCGATCGGCGTCGGGCTGGCGGTCAGTTTCAACCCGATCACATCGTACTTCACCTCCGCCAAGCGCAAGCCCGTGCAGGAGATTGTCCAATCCTCCCGCACCGGCTCCGCCACCACCATCCTCTCCGGCCTCTCGGTGGGGATGGAAACCAGCGTCTGGAGCCTGCTGGTCATCTGCATCACGATGGGCATCTCTTTCTTGCTGGCCCGTCTCTTCCCGCCCGCCAACATCCAGGTGCTGGGAGAGCAGGGCATCCTGCTCTATATGCTCTACGGTGTGGCGATGATCGGCATTGGGATGCTCTCCCACACCGGCAACAACGTGGCGATGGACTCCTACGGCCCCATCGCCGACAACGCTAACGGCATCGCCGAGATGGTCGGCGTGGACCCGAAGGCCATGCACATTATGGCCGAACTGGACGCGGTGGGGAACACGACGAAGGCCATCACCAAGCAGATCGCTATCGCCTCTGCCGTCATCGCCGCCACCAGTCTGTTCTTCTCCTTTGTCACCGATGTCTCGCTGGTACAGGAGCGGCTGGGGATTCCAGTCCAGCAGCGGCTGCTCTCCACCGGCATCCGGGTCTCCCTGCTGGAGGGGGTCATCGGGTTCCTGGTGGGCGGGGCGCTGCCGTTCCTGTTCTCCGCCTTCGCGCTACGGGCGGTCAGCCGGGGCGCGTCGCTGGTGGTGGAGGAGGTGCGGCGGCAGTTCCGTATCCCCGGAGTGATGGAAGGCAAAGTCAAGCCCGATTACGGGAAAGTCGTCGCCATCACCACCGCTGCCGCGCAGAAGGAACTGGTCAGCCTGGTCGTCCTCTCGGTGACGCTGCCGCTGCTGGTGGGCATCCTCTTCCAGGTGGAGGCGCTGGGGGCGTTCCTGGCCGGGGTCATCCTCTCCGGGCAGTTGCTGGCGGTCTTCATGGCTATCGCCGGGGGCGCGATGGACAACGCCAAGAAGTACGTGGAGGACGGCTTTCTAGGCGGGAAGGGGTCGGAGTGCCACCGGGCCTGCGTCGTCGGCGACACCGTGGGCGACCCGCTGAAAGACACCGCCGGGCCGGCCCTGAACCCGATGATCAAGGTGGTGAACCTGGTGAGTCTGCTGGCCGCGCCGCTGCTGGTGCAGTACCGGGACCATCCGGTCCCGCTGGCGATTGCGGCGGCCATTATGCTGGTCCTGCTGGTCTGGGCGGTCGGGCAAAGCCGGCGGAGTTTGGAGGCGCCGGGCGGTGCCCCGGCGGAGGCCGTGGCGGCGGCCCTCCCGGGCAGTGGGAGCGACGGGGAATAGCAACGGCTCTTCGGAATCAGCGGGAG
>DAOTWK010000186.1:0-2304 GCA_034435815.1 Anaerolineae bacterium
TGCTTCTGGCCGGGGTGGGGCGGCTGCCTGGGCTGATCGTCAGCAGTTGGGTGGGGGCCAATGCGACCCGCCCTCCGGCAGAAGTCTGGGCTGTGTTAGTGGGGGGCGGACTGGCTCTGGCATACCTGTTTGGACGATATCGGGAGCGAATAGAAAACGCTCTGCTGCGGATCATCAGCCGCAAGCAAACCGCGATACGCGATAGGCGACACGCGATAAGCGATACGCGATAAGCGATACGCAATAAGCGATACGCGATAAGCGATACGCGATACGCGACAGGCGATACCCGATGTTTGTAGATGAAGCGACCATCTATGTGAAAGGCGGAGACGGCGGGAATGGCTGTGTGGCCTTCCGGCGGGAGAAATACGTTCCCTTTGGCGGGCCAGCAGGGGGTGACGGCGGTAAGGGAGGGGATGTTATTCTCTACGTGGACCCCCACCTGAACACTCTCTACCGATTCACCCGTCAGCGCCACTTTCGCGCCGCGCGGGGCCAGCACGGACGGGGGAAAAACCAGCACGGGGCCGACGGTGCTGATCTGCGGGTGCCGGTGCCGCCCGGTACAGTGGTACGGGATGCCCTCACCGGACGAGTGCTGGCGGACCTGACCGAGCCGGGGCAAGAGGTGGTGGTGGCCCGGGGCGGGCGGGGCGGGCGGGGTAACGCCCGATTCGCCACCCCGTCCCATCAAGCCCCTCGCATTGCCGAGAACGGGGAGCCGGGAGAGGAGCGTACCCTCCACCTGGAACTGAAACTCCTGGCCGATGTGGGATTGATCGGGAAACCCAATGCCGGGAAATCCACCCTGCTGGCAGCGGTAACGGCGGCGCGTCCCAAGATCGCCCCGTACCCCTTCACCACCCTGGAGCCCCACCTGGGCGTCGTCGTCCTGGATGCCCAGACCGACTTTATCATGGCCGACCTTCCTGGGCTGATAGAGGGGGCCAGCCAGGGCAAGGGACTGGGGCATGAATTCCTGCGCCACGTGGAGCGCACCCGTCTCCTGATCCATCTGCTGGATGGGACGGCGGAGGACCCGCTGGGGGACTTCACGGCCATCAATATTGAACTGGCCGCATTTGGCCACGGGCTGGACCGGAAGCCCCAACTGGTGGCCTTCAACAAAATGGATATGCCCCAGGCCCGGGAGCGCTGGCCCCAGGTGCGGGATGCCCTGCGGGCCCAGGGCTATGAGGTCTTCCCCATCTCCGGTCTGACCCGGGAGGGGGTGCGCGACCTCCTGTGGGCGGCGGCCCGGAAACTGGAAGAAATCCCCCGGGTTCCCGAACCCGTCCGCGAAATCCCCGTCTTTCGGCTGGAGGATGACGAGCGGACGTTCTGGGTGGAGCGGGAAGCCGACGGATGGCGGGTCTGGGGGAAACGGGTGGAGCGGCTGGCCGCGATGACCCCCCTGGAACTGGAGGAGGCTGTCTACCGCCTGCACCGCTCCTTGGAGGCGATGGGCGTGCTGGATGCCCTGCGGGAGGCCGGAGTCCAGCCTGGAGATACGGTTCGGATTGGGAAAGTGGAACTGGTGTGGGAGGAGTAAAGGAGCGCGGACGTGTCAGGCACTTCTAAAAGTGCCTGGCACGTTCTTGCCCTTTTGAGAGGAGCATCTTTTCCCGAGGACGGAGGTGAACATGCCCGCGATAGACCTCTCGGACGTCCTGTGCCTCCACTATGAGGAGGTGAACCCTACCGGTGCGCCGCCCGTTCTTCTGCTTCATGGGCTGGGCTCCGCCGGTGGGGACTGGATCATGCAGTTCCGCCCTCTCTCCCAGGCGGGGTATCGGGTGCTGGCTCCGGACATGCGGGGGTTCGGCCGCTCCAGTGCTCCGCCCGAAGTAACCGTCCAGGCAATGGCGGAGGATATGGCGCTCTTCCTGGAACGGATGAGCGCTGTGCCGGCCCATATCGTGGGCATCTCTATGGGCGGGACGGTGGCCCAACAACTGGCGCTGGACCACCCCGAAATGGTGCGCCGTCTGGTGCTGGTGAACACTTTTGCCCGCCTGCGCCCGCAGAGCCTGAGCGGCTGGCTCTACTTCCTGGCGCGGGCGGTCCTGAGCAGCCTGGTCGGCCCGGAGCGGCAGGCCGAAATGGTGGCCCGCCGGCTCTTCCCCCGCCCCGACCAGCAAACCCTGCGGGAAAACATCCGCCGACGCATCACTCAGACCAACCCCTGTGCTTATCGGTCTGCCATGCGCTCCCTGATGCGCTTTGATACGACGGGCCGCCTGAGCGAACTGCGGATGCCCGTCCTGGTGGTGACGGGCGCGGAAGACACCACTGTGCCGC
>DAOTWK010000187.1:0-8947 GCA_034435815.1 Anaerolineae bacterium
AAGCCCTCTGTAAAGGGTGCGGCACCTGCACCGGGACCTGCCCGTCCAAGGCCATCTCCCTCCGCCACTTCACTGACCGACAACTGATCTCGGAGATGATGGGAGCGATTTTCGCCATGCGGGCGGAAGAGGTGGAGGCGTAATGTAGCGCGGGCCGCCAGGCCTGGAATGAGCCGAGCGCAGTTATCCGCGCCCTTTATGGAGATTTCCGGACAGCAGATCTAGGGAGGTTGGCAGATGAACGACCATCTCCGGGCCGTAGCGGGCTTCCGGGCCCATTTCGGCCGCGCCCCGTCCCTGGTGGTGCGCGCGCCGGGACGGGTGAACCTCCTGGGAGAGCATACTGATTATAACGAGGGATTCGTCCTCCCGGTAGCGGTGGATCGGGCCGCATGGGTGGCGGCCTCCCCTGCCCCCGATCGTACCGCTCGGGTGGCCGCGCTGGATATGGGGAATGAGGCAGTGTTCTCTCTGGACGTCATTCCGCCCCGCCAGGGAGACTGGGCCGATTATCCGCGTGGGGTGGCATGGGCACTGGGGGAGCGGTTCGGCCCCCTATCTGGCATGGAGGCCATCCTGACCTCAGACGTGCCCATCGGCGCGGGTCTCTCCTCATCCGCGGCTGTGGAGGTCGCTTTCGCCTGGACCTGGAAGGTCCTCTCCGACCTCGCGGTGGAGCGGACCGAACTGGCGCTCCTCTGCCAGCGGGCGGAGAACGAATATGTGGGTGTCCGCTGCGGGATTATGGACCAGATGGCCTCCGTGTGGGGGCAGGAGGGGCATGCCATTCTGCTGGATTGCCGGACGCTGGAGGTAGAGCGGGTTCCCATCCCGCCCGGCGTCGCCATCGTGGTGGCCGACACACTGGTGCGGAGGGAACTGGCAGCCTCGGAGTACAACCGCCGTCGCCAGGAGTGCGAAGAGGCGGTCCGGATACTGGCCGAATTCCTCCCCGGCATCCGCGCACTGCGGGACGTTTCGCCGCAGGACCTGGAGCGCTGGGGCCACCATCTGCCCCCTGTCCTGCAAAAACGGGCCCGCCATGTCGTCCATTCCAACGCGCAGGTGTTGCAGGCCGTCGCTGCGTTCCGGGCAGGGGATTTGGAGACGGTCGGCGCGGCGATGAAGCGGGCCCACATCAGCCTGCGGGATGATTATGAGGTCAGTTCGCCGGAACTGGACTGTCTGGCAGAGGCGGCTTGGGAAGTGCCGGGCTGCTGGGGCGCGCGGCTCACCGGCGCCGGTTTCGGTGGATGCATCGTCGCCCTGGTCGCCGAGGCGGCGGTGGACGACCTCACCCGTCATCTGGAACAGGTCTATCAGGCGCGCTTCGGGCGCCGCCCGCCCGTCATCGTCTGTCGCGCCTCCGACGGCGCCCGGGTTGTGGAAAGTGAAACGTGAAAAGTGAAACGTGAAACGTGAAACGTGAAACGTGAACGTGGATTTCGCCTTCTCCTGTCCTGCACCGCACTCCTGGCCTTCTGGGCCGTTGCCCTTCGGGGTTTGGGCGCGGCCAGTTTCTGGTACGACGAAATCTTCAACGCTGACCTGGCGCTCAACTTCTCTCTTGGCGAGGTACTGCGAACTCTCCGCACAGCCCAACCCTATCCTCCCCTCTACCTCCTTCTGCTGAAGGGGTGGGCCTGGCTGGCCGGCGCACGGCCCTACGCACCGGGCCTGGAACTGGAGGGGGGGCTGGAGACTCTCCTGCGCTTCCCCAGCGTCGCCGCGGCCGCGCTGATGCTGGCGACCCTTCCCCCACTGATCCGCCACGTCGGGAGGAACGACAGTTCTGCGGGCCGTCTCGGCTGGCTGGCACCCTTCCTCCTGGCTTTCCATCCGACGCTCCTGGCATACGCGCAGGATACCCGGATGTACACCCTCTGGGGGGTCTGGGTCCTCCTGGCCCTTCTGGGCCTGCTCTCGGACCGCCTCTGGCTGTGGGGAGTGGCCGGGTCGGCCGCGCTGCTGACCCACTATTTCTCCTTTTTTCCGCTGGCTGCTGCCGGGCTGATCGTCTTTCCCTCTCGCGTCCGTCGGCGGCCCGGGCGCTGGCAGAGGGCGCTGGCGCTGATAATGCCCTTCGTACCCGCCACCCTCTGGGGCCTTTGGGCGCTGCCGGTGACTGTCGGCTTCGGCAGTTTTGCCACCACCTCCCCTCCGACCCCGACCGTCTTCTTGAACGAACTGGGGCCGGAGGTGCTGACGGCGCGGGACTGGCTGGTGCCTCTTTCTATCGCCCTACCTCCTGATTGGGGGTACGGGTGGCTGGTAGTCGGCGTGCTGGGGTGGCTGGTGGCCGCGTTTCGTTCCCCCCAGGGCCGGATCGGTGCGGCGTCGCTGCTTCTGGGGGCCGCCGGGCTGTTCGCCTTCTGGCAAGTTCGCCCGGTTCACGGTCCCCGCTACCTCTTCTGGACGCTCCCGCTGGTGGCGCTGGGGGTAGTCATCCTGATCAGCGAGATATATCGGGCGGGAATCGCGGGGCGGTACGCAGGCCTGGTGCTGGGTGTGGGAGTGGCGGCGGCCGCGCTGCTGTGGGGAGCCCGCTCCACAGCGATGATGCTGGCGGCCCCGCGCACCGTCTGGTATCCCGATTTCCGCCAGGCGGTGGCTCTGCTGAACACCCGCGCCCAAGAGGGAGACCGGGGGCTGACGGTGGCGGCGCACGGCATCCAGGCCCTGCGGGTCTATCGGACGACGGTCCCTTTCGTCCCCGGGCCGGAAATCGGTCAGCGAGCACAGCCGGAGACGGGAGCGCGCCTGCTGGAGGCCCACCGTCCTCCTGAAAGTGGTCGGTACTGGGTCCTCCTCTATCAAGATGAGGCAGTGGATCCCGGCGGTGTCATTCTGGGAACGCTGGAGAAGGCTGGCGGGTATCGGGTGGAGATGCTGTACACGCGGGAAGTGCGGCTGTATGCCTACGCGCTGCCGGAGAATGCCCGTTTCCAGCCCCTGGGACCGGAGCGGGAACTGGACGCCGTATTTGAGGGAGGTATTGCCCTGCGAGGCGTCGCGGTCCATCGGGAGGATCGCCTGGTCCCGGTCTATCTGTTCTGGGAACTGTTGGCCCCGCAGGGCGGCTCCTCGCTGACCGGCTCCGTCCACCTGACGGCGCGGCTGGGGGAGCGCCCGGTCACGCAGCAGGACCGGCCGGTCCTGAATGAGTACTGGCCGCTGGCGCGGCTTCCGGTGGGGGAGGTATTGCCCAACCGGTACGAATTGGTCATCCTGCCGGACCTGCCGCCGGGCACCTACCATCTCTGCGCGTTTCTCTACGACCCGACAACCGGGGAGCGTCGGCGGCTGGAGACCGGGGAGGACATGGTGGACCTGGGAGAATTTCCGTGGCCCTGAGCGGTTGTCTGGAAACCACGAAGGCTCTCACGAAGGATACAAAGGATTTAGATGTTTTTATAGCCATTCGTGTCCTTGTGTGCCCTTTGTGGTAAAATTCTGAAGGAAAGAATCCGCGTTTATCCGCGTCCGATTTCACAGCGACATTGGAGGATCCCTGATGCTTCCGAATTTGCGCACCTACCACCGTCCAGAAAGTCTGGAGGAAGCGGTCCGGCTGATTCGGCCCCCCGCCGTGGTGCCGCTGGGCGGGGGGACGGTTCTGCTCCCCACCCGCGACCCGGCTGTAGAGGAAGTGGTGGACCTGAGCCGATTGGGCCTGACCTACATCCGGGCCGTTGAGGGCGGAATCCGCATTGGCGCCACGACCCCTCTCCAGCACCTCTTGGAATCTTCCCCTCTGGCAGACCGAACCGACGGCCATATCGGCCCGGTGCTCCGGCTGACTGCCTCCCGCAACCTGCGCGGTCAGGCAACGGTCGGCGGAACAGTTGCGGCCGGGGGCCCGGAGAACCCGCTCCTGGTCCTCCTCCTGGCTCTGGATGCCCACCTGACGGTGTATCAGCCAGAACCCTCGCATATCTCGCTGGAGGGGTTTCTGGAGGACCGGGATGACCTCTTGCGGCAGGGGGCTCTCATCACCGAACTGTTCATCCCGTTCCCCTCTTCGCCCTATCGGCTCGGATTTGCCCATGTGGGCCGCACGCCCCGGGACCGTCCCATCGTCTGCGCGGCGGTCTGTGGGTATGTGGACGGCGAAATCTGCCGGGAGGTCCGGCTGGCTCTGGGCGGAGTGGCGCGGCATCCCCTGCGCGCCCGGGATGCTGAGGGGTTCCTGCAGGGCCGCCCGCTGACCCCAGAGAACATCCAGGAGGCCGCCGACCGGGTCACTTTCTCCCTGAATCCCCCCGGCGACTTCCGCGGGAGTCCCGAGTACCGCCGGGCGATGGCCGGGGTGCTGGTCCGACGCGCTCTTATGGGGAGTAGGGAGTAGGGAGTTATGGAGGATAGACCGCGCGTGGTCTTTATGGGGAGTCCTTCTTTCGCCGTTCCTGCGCTGGAGGCACTGGTGGGGGCATACCCCGTCGTCGGCGTGGTCACCCAGCCGGACCGGCCCGCCGGACGGGGCTCCCGCCTCCGTCCCCCGCCGGTCAAGGTGACGGCGGAACGTCTGGGCCTGCCCGTCTTTCAGCCCGAAAAGGTCGCCGCGCCCGACGCGCTGGAGCGCCTGCGCGCCTGGGCGCCGGATGTGATTGTCGTCGCGGCCTTCGGGCAGATTCTTCCTCCCAAACTTCTATCCCTTCCACCCTACGGATGCCTGAACCTGCATGCTTCGCTGCTCCCCCGCTGGCGGGGCGCGGCGCCCATCGCCGCCGCCATTCTGGCCGGGGACGAGGTCACCGGAGTGACCCTGATGCAGATGGACGAGGGGGTGGATACGGGGCCCATCCTGGCCCGGCGGGAGGAGCCCATCCGGCCCGACGATACCACTGGCAGCCTCACCGACCGGCTGGCCCGCGTGGCGGCGGAGTTGCTGATGGAGGTGCTGCCGGACTATCTGGCCGGAGAGGTCCGACCGCTCCCTCAGCCGGAGGAGGGCGTTACTTATTGCCGCCCGCTAAAGAAGGCAGACGGGCATCTGGACTGGACCCGTCCGGCCGCAGAACTGGAGCGGCAGGTGCGGGCGGTAACCCCGTGGCCGGGGGCGTTCACCTTCTGGGAGAGGCAGATGGTGAAGGTCCTGCGGGTCGCCCCTCTTCCCGATTGGTCCGGGCCGGAGATGCCGGGGACGGTCGTCCCGCTGGGGGACGGAGCCGCCGTCGTTGCCGGTCAAGGGGCACTACAACTCCTGGAAGTGCAGATGGCGGGGAAGAATCCGCTGCCCATAGAGGCCTTTCTGAGAGGCCGGCGGAATTTTATCGGGGCTGTGCTGGAGTAACGTGCCGGTAACGTGCCAGGCACTTCCAAAAGTGCCTGGCACGTTTATACCATTCCAGCAACGTGCCATGCACTTCCAAAGTGCCTGGCACGTTTATGCCATTGGGGCCGGGCAGAACGCCGGACGGGGCACCCGCATCCACTGCGTCAGGCCCAGGCAGGCCAGCGCGATGAGGATACCCGCCAGGAAGGTGTACTGCGGCCCCACCGTCTCCCAGATCAATCCCCCCACCACCGGAATCACCACCGCCGCCATGTGGTTGAAGGTCTGCCCCAGCGCGACGTTCGGCGTAATCTCCCCCCGGTCCAGCGCAATTTTCTGGAAGTAGCAATCCAGCGCGAAGGAGAAGCCGAAGAGAACGTTATCCGCCACGAAGAGGCCCAGCAGAATCAGCAGCGCCGGTGTGGCGGAGAGGGCCGGGAAAAGCAGCCACGATCCGATGCGGAAGTCCGGGATAGGGAGGACAGTCGCGGCCAGGATGGGTATCTGGGGAACCCAGAGGTAGCCCATAAAGATCAGCGCCAGCAGGGCGAAGTTGACGGAGAGCACCGATCGCTCGCCGAAGCGGGCAACCACCCGCCCGAAGAACTGGTTGAGGTAGGTGCCCATCAGGCTGTTGAGCAGGTAAAGGAGGGTGATGACCTGGGCGGGCACCTGGTACTCCCGGATTAGCAGATAGACGGCGAAGGTAGTGAAGATGTGGCGGCGGCTGCCGAAGAGGACGTTCAAGGTGTAGTAGAGCCAGTAGCGGCGGCGCAGCGGGGCTCGGCGGCGCTCCCGTCGGGCCAGGGTTGGGGTGGTGCGGAGGAACAGAAGGAGCAGCGCGCACGCGACCACCGCTATCCCGGCCACCTGGAAGAGGCTCCGATACCCCCAGCGGCCCAGCGTCCCAAAGATGAGCAGGGTGCCCATGACCGATGCCGCCGCGCTCAGGCTGTTCAGCCGTCCCAGGACGCGCGGCGCCTCTTCCTGGCCCACCGTCATCAGGACCAGGGAGGAGTTGGCGGGCATGAAAAAGTGGAAGCCGGTGCTCATCAGAAACGCCGCCGCCACCAGCGCCGGGAACCCGTGTACCCCTGCCGTCACCAAAATACCCACTCCCATCAGAGCCAGAGAAAGATGGGCCAGGTGGAACTCCGTCAGCAGGAGAGCCAGGAATCCCGCCAGGAAGCCCAGCAGGCCGGGCACCTCCCGGATGGCGTGAACCAGACCTATCTGAGCGGCGTCCACGCCGATTTCTTCTATCGCGAAGTTGTTGAAGGTGGATTCCCAGACACGGAATCCCAGCGTCCAGACGAAGTAGCCGATGGCGACGGTGATGAGAATAGAGCGAACGCGGGGGGTCATCACCACTCTCTCAGCAATGCCGCCAGCAGGGCCGCCCGCTCTGCCAGGCTGGGGATGAAGATGTACTCGTCCACGCTGTGGGCACCGTCGCCCAACGCGCCCAGGCCGTCCAGCGTGGGGATGCCCATCGCGGCGGTGAAGTTGGCATCCGAGGCGCCGCCAGTGCCATCGGCGGTGAGGGTCAGGCCCAGCCCGGTGGCAATCTCTTGCGCCCGCCGGAAGGGCTCCAGGGTGACGGGGGAGGCCACCATCGGTGGGCGGCTCATTCCGCCTTCCACCACCAGCCGCGCGCCGGGCAGGACGGGCTGAAGCGCGGTGATGGCCGCCGAAATCTGCTCCCACTCCGCCATTGTCTTTACCCGCACGTCCACCCGGACCGACGCTCGGTCGGGGACGATGTTGGCGCGGGTGCCGCCCTCTATCCGGCCCACGTTGACGGTGGTGCCGGCTCCGTAATCGGTCATCCTCTGCAACCGCAGGACCTGGTGGGCCAGTTCCTCTATCGCATTGATGCCTTTCTCGTGGTCGGCGCCGGCGTGGGCAGCCCGCCCCAGCGCGGTGATGGTGTACCGGCCCGTCCCCTTGCGCCACACCTTCAGCGCGCCGTCCGGTCGGGCAGGCTCTATGCAGAAGACCACCCGCGCCCGAGCGGCCTCCGCCTCTATGAGCGGGCGGGAGGAAGGGCTCCCCACCTCCTCGTCAGAGTTGAAGAGGACGGTCACCGGATAACGGGGGGAGAGGCTCATAGCCTGCAACCCCTCCAGTGCGGTCAGGATGATGGCAGCGCTGGCCTTGTCGTCGTAGACGCCGGGGCCAAAGGCCTGCTCTCCCTCCACCCGCCAGGGTCGCTCCGCCAGCGTCCCGATGGGCCAGACGGTATCCAGGTGGCAGAGGAGGAGGAAGCCGCCCTCGCCTTCGCCCCAGCGGGCCAGCAGATGGTCGCCCCAGCGCTCCTGGGGGATGATGGTTACTTCGGCGCCGGCCGCGCGGGCCCGTTCGGCCACGAAACGGACCACCCGGTCCACGGCGGCCTTGTCGGTGCTGGGGGACTCTATCTCCACCAATCCACGCAGGAGGTCCAGCGCGGTATCCGCCCGCCGGACGAAGACATCAAGGAAGTTGGACATTGTTCCTCCGAAATGCCGGTCGCAGGGCGCAGGTCGTTCTCTGCGCCCTCTGGGGTTACTTTATCGCGGATGGGGACAGCCCCAGCGTCTGGTACAGCCGGGCAAAGTCAAAGTGCTCCGCCATAAGCGCCTCAAAGCGGGCCAGTTTTTCCGGTTGGGCCAGCCGGGTCTTGCCGAAGACCCGCTCTATGGCCTCCACGGTCTCCATAGTGTTCTGGCGGGCCAGGAGGATGGGGATGCCCAGTTCTTCGGCCCGGCGGAGGACCTCCGGCTGCGGGCGCAGGTGACCGGTGAGGACCAGGCAGGCGACGCTCGTTTCCAGCGCGGCCCACTGGATGTCGGCCCGGTCGCCGCCGGTGATAACGGCCTTGGGAGCGGGAACACGCCGGATGCGCGGCAGGGCCTGGTCCACGCCCATCGCGCCCACGATCAGGTTTTCTATCAGGACGTCCCGCTGCTCCTGCAGAGTGAGGAACTCCGCGCCCAGAACATGGGCTATTTCACCGACGCTGATAGCCCGCAGCCGCTCCTCCCGGGGGACCACCCCCAGCACCCGGATGCCCCGCCCTTCCAGGCAGGGGCGGGCCGCGTCCTGAACGAAGGACCAGGACTCCTGGGGGACGCCGTTCACCAGCACGCCCAGGAGCCGTCCGCTCAGGCGCAGTTGAGCCACCGCGCAATCGTCCACGAGATTCATCTCGTTGTAGAAGGGGATGACGGCCAGGACCGCCGCGTCCAGCGCGTCGGCGACCTCGGCGGGCCCCAGCCCGATGCCGACGCCTTCCCGCAGGGAGGCACCGCCCTCCACCAGCACGATGTCCCGGCCTGCCGCAACCCGTTCATACGCCGCGCGCACCTCCGCCAGGAGGTCCTGTCCCAGGCAGCCGCAGAGGATATCCCGCAGGATGGATGGAGTCAAGCGGACACCGACCAGCGCCTCCGTCGGCTCCTCCAGGCCCAGCACCCGCCGGACGAAGTCAGCGTCCTCGTCGGGCGTCTGGCCGGGAATGGGCTCCCAGGCCTGAGTGGAAAGGGGCTTGAAGTAGCCCACCCGGTACCCGTCTCGCTGCAACCGTCGGCCCAGCGCCAGGCAGACGGCGGTTTTGCCAGAGAAACTCTGGAGAGAGGGGATGTACAGGGTTTTCATTACTGTGCTCCTTTCTAATCGGAGAATCAGCGA
>DAOTWK010000188.1:0-2321 GCA_034435815.1 Anaerolineae bacterium
GAATAATCAGGAGGGAGCGATGACACCGGAAGAACTGGTCCAGAAATTGCGCTGGCTGGGGCACGATAGTTTCCGCCTGGACGGGCCCCCGGTGGTCTATTTTGACCCCTGGAAATTGCGCGGAAAGCCGCCGGTGGCCGACCTGGTCCTGGTGAGCCACGAGCACTTTGACCACTGCTCCCCGGAGGACGTGGCGAAAGTGGCCGGGCCGAACACCGTCATCCTGGCGGGCGGCAACGCGGCCGGGCAACTGCGGGGCGCCCGCGCTGTCCGCCCTGGCGACCGGATAACGGTGGCGGGGGTAGAGGTGGAGGCGGTCCCGGCCTACAACGTCAACAAATTCCGCGCTCCGGGCCAGCCCTTCCATCCCAAAAACGCCGGGCATGTGGGCTATGTGGTCACTGTGGGGGGAGTGCGGCTCTACTTCGCCGGAGATACCGACGCCATCCCCGAAATGGCCCAGATTGCCTGCGACGTGGCGCTCCTGCCCGTCAGCGGGACTTACGTGATGACGGTGGAGGAGGCGGTGGAGGCCGCTCGGGCGCTGAAGCCGGCCATCGTCATCCCCATGCACTACGGGGCCGGCATCGGCACGCCGCGGGATGGGGAGCGGTTCGCCACCCTCTACCCGGGCCGCACGGTGGTGTTGAGCGCCCTGTAGGGCAACTGCAAGGGTTTGCCCCTATATCATCATTTTGGAGGCGCAATGAGTGATGCCGAAATACAGGTGACCGCTGAGGCTGCCCTTCCTCCGGGAGAACCCCGCCGGAAACGGCGCCGCCGGGGACAGATAACGGTTTTCCCCAACTGGTGCAAGGGGTGCAGCCTCTGCGTCGCCTTTTGTCCGATGAAGGTCCTGGAGCAAAATGAGGACGGGCGGGTCACGGTGGCCTACCCGGAGAAATGCACCGCCTGCCGCTGGTGCGAGTTGCATTGCCCGGACTTCGCTATTTTCGTCACCGAGGTGGAGGGGGAAGAATGAGCGCCGTTCTGATGCAAGGAGACGAGGCTTGTGCAGAAGGCGCCATCGCTGCCGGATGCACTTTCTTCGCTGGATATCCCATCACCCCGGCCACCGAAATCGCTGAGCACATGGCCCGCCGCCTGCCTCAGGTGGGCGGTGTCTTCATCCAGATGGAGGACGAGATTGCTTCCATCTCGGCGGTCATCGGCGCGGCGGTGGGCGGGGCCAAAGCGATGACGGCGACCTCCGGCCCCGGCTTCAGCCTGATGCAGGAGAACATCGGCTATGCGGCGATGGCCGAAATCCCCTGCGTCATTGTGGACGTCCAGCGGCTGGGCCCCTCCACTGGTCGCCCCACCAGCCCGTCCCAGGGAGACGTGATGCAGGCCCGCTGGGGCACCCACGGCGACCACCCGATTATTGCTCTCTCCCCCTCGTCGGTGCGGGAGACCTTTGACCTCACCGTGGCGGCGTTCAACTTCGCCGAAAAGTACCGGACGCCGGTCATCCTGCTGATGGACGAAGTGGTCGGCCACATGCGGGAAGGGATGGAACTCCCCGACCCTGCCACCATAGAACGGGTGGAGCGAGCGGAGACGCTGGTCCCGCCGGAGTGGTACAAGCCGTATGAGAACCTCCCTTCGGACATCCCGCCGCTCATCCCCTTCGGACGAGGGTACCGCTACCACATTACCGGCCTGCACCACGACGAGCGGGGCTATCCCACCGAGCGGCCCGACGAAATCGGCCCCTGGCTGGAGCGCATCTTCCGCAAGATCCAGCGCAACCTTTCCGACATCCTGCTCTACGAAGAGGACGGAGTGGAGGGCGCGCGGACGCTGGTGATCGCCTACGGGGCGGTCGCCCGCTCGGCCCGCCATGCGGTGCGGATGGCCCGACAGCGGGGCCGCAAGGTGGGCCTCCTGAAACTGCAGACCATCTGGCCCTTCCCGGAGGAGGTGGTGGAACTGGCGGCCCGCAGTGCCCGTCGGGTCATCGTCCCGGAACTGAATCTGGGGCAACTGGCGCTGGAGGTGGAGCGAGTCGTTGGCCGGGAACGGGTGCGGCGGGTCAACCGGGCCGACGGCGAAATGCTTAAACCCTCCGACATTCTGGCAGCCATGGCGTAGGGGCAGGGGCAACTGCGCCGAGTGCAGGCTGCCTGGTTTTCCGGAACAGACCGATCGTCTGCCCTCCCTGCGCCCGGTTGTGTCCTAAAATTGTCGGGCTTCCTTTGCCCAGCGGTAAACCGCCGGGTTCAATGGCAAAGCCCCCTTGGGGACTGAAAACTCCTGTCGGGTGGTCCGTCTGATCCTCTCGGAGCCTTGCAAGCCTGGAAAAAGATGTTTTTCGTTGC
>DAOTWK010000189.1:0-7199 GCA_034435815.1 Anaerolineae bacterium
TGCATTTTCCCGATGACGGTTGGGAGCGCATCGCGCGCGACTGGTCGGCGTGGTGGGCCGGGGAACTGGACCGCCCGCTGGTCGTGCTGGAGTGCACAGAGCCGGAGGACCGCCGGAAACCGCACTTCGCCAGCACCTTCCTGGGCAACTTCCCGCCGGATATGCCCGCCGACGACCTGCTGGACCTCTTCGTCCCGCGCCTGGAGGCCATCCACTACCTGGGCGACGCCTTCCCCCGCTTCTGGCCCAACTTCGGCCCGGGGGTCGTCGCCGCCTTCGCCGGGGCGCAGGTCCAGCCCAGGGCCGATACGACCTGGTTCCTGCCCGCCCGCTCCGGCCCGGTCACCGAACTGGACGTCTCCGTGGACTGGCAAAACGCGTGGTGGCGGCGGGTTTGGGAGGTGACGCAGGCCGCTGTGGCCCGCTGGGGCGGGCAACTGACCGTCGGCTTCACCGACCTGGGTGGCAACCTGGACATCCTGGCCCACCTGCGCGGCCTCTGGCAACTGATGATAGACCTGGCGCGAGCGCCGGAGGAGGTAGACCGCCTGGTGCGGGAGACGACGGCCGCCTGGCTGGCCTGTTACGACCGCCTCTATGGCCTCATCGCGCCCGCCGGGCGGGGCGTCACATCCTGGGCGCCCTGCTGGTCGCCAGGCCGGGGTTACATGCTCCAGAGCGACATCTCCTACAACCTCTCTCCACAGATGTTCGCCCGCTTCGTCCTACCGGACCTGGAGACCTGCTGCGCGGCGATGGACTACGCCTTCTACCACCTGGACGGAGTCGGGCAACTGCGCCACCTGGACCTGCTCCTCTCGCTCCCGCGATTGCGGGGCATCCAGTGGGTTCCCGGCTATGGCAAACCCGGGCCGGAGCACTGGCTTCCCGTCCTGCGCCGCATCCGGGAGAGTGGCAAACTCTGCCAGGTGACCGTCTCGCCGGAGGGCGCGCTGACCATCCTCCGCGCGCTGGGTGGCAAGGGTTTCTGCTTCATTATTGACGAGCCGCCGCTGACGCCCGCCGACGGCGCCGCCTTCCTGAAGATTTTGATGAACCACCAAGACACGAAGACACAAAGTTAATTGTTAATTCCCTATGGACATACCCGATTGGGCCCTGTCGCTGTTGACCTCTCCCCGCGTCCCGCCTGCATTGTTGCGGACGGTCGTCCGCCTGATTGTGGCGGTTCTGCGCTGGCAGCAGAAGCGGGACGACCGCCGCCAGGCCGCCGCGCCGCCGACCGTCCCGGCGCCGGCCGGGCCGCTGTATCTTGTGGATGGCTACCACGGCGGCGTCGTCTTCTGGGACTGGCTGGCCCTGCCCGGCGGCGGCCTCTGGTATCTCTACAACTGGCCGCTCTGCCTGCAACCGGCCCTGGAGCGAGCGCTGCGCGATGGCCGCTTCCGGCTCACCTTGGACCTGGACGGCTGGACGTATGAGGAGATGGCCGCCCGGACGCCGGAGGCCATCCGGCAGATGCGGGAACTGCTCCAACTGGGGCGGCTGGAAGTTGTCAACGGCACCTACGGCCAGCCACTGGCCCGATCGGTCAGTGGAGAGTCCGTCATCCGCCAACTCTTCTACGGCCTGGAGGCCGTTCGCCAGGTGCTGGGGGCCGATGTGACCGTCTTCTACTCCCAGGAGCCGGCCTATTTCCCCCAGTTGCCCCAGATTCTGCGGGGGTTTAGTTTTCGGGGAGCGATCCTCCGCACCCAGTGGGCCGCCTTCGGCACCGACCCGGCCTGCGACACCTCGGTGGTGCGCTGGCAGAGCCCCGACGGGAGCACCATCCCGACCGTCCCCCGCTACACCTTCCAGCGCTACGACCGCCTGCGGGCCGACCACCCAGGGCTACCGCACATGGCCCTGGCCGCCGGAGAGCGGGCGGACTGGGAGCCGGAGAGTCTGGCGCCTTTTGAGCGGGCCGCCCGGGAGCGGGACATCGCCCACCCCCTGGTCACCGACCTCAAGGACGTGAACCTGCCGGATGCTCCACTGCCGCGCGCCCTGGAACTGGCCGCGACCCCCAACGTCCGCTTCGTCACCCCAACCGAGTATTTTTACCTGGCCGGAGAGGAGGGGCCGACGGTGAAGTACACACCGGACGACATCCCCGCCACTCTACCGTGGGGCCTGCAGGCTGAAGGGCTGAGCCGGGCGTGGGTGGCGGCGGAGAGGGCGCTCTTGGTGGCAGAACGGCTGGACGCAGTGGCCTTCCTGCAGGGCCGGGAAAGCGAAGAGGAGAAACTGGCGCAGGCCTGGCGGGACCTCTGCCTGGCCCAGCACCACGACCTGCACGTCTGCGGGCCCTGGCACTCCCGGCGGCACGGATGCTCTATGGCCGAGGTCGGGATAGAGTACGCCGAACGGGCCCAGCGGGCCGCCGATGAGGTGAGCCAGGCCGCGCTGGCTTGGCTGGCGAAAGAGGCCGGGGGCAACGTCCTGGTCTTCAACCCCTCCCCCTGGCCTCGGCGGGAGTACGTGGAGGTGACCGTCCCGGAGACTGCCCTGGATGCCCGTGCGGTCGCCTTCCGCGACGGCGAGCGGGAAATCCCCGCCCAGGTCGTCGCCTCCCATGGCGGCGCGCTGACGGTGGGACTGGTAGTGGACCTGCCCGCTCTGGGATACCGCTGCCTGGAGCCGGTGCACGGGCGAATACCGACGGGGGATGCCGGTCTCCAGGACCTGCCCTACACGGCCACCGTCCACTCCGACGGCACTCTGAGCCTGGAAGCGGACGGTCGCCTGCTGGTCACCGCTGGGGAGTACCTGACCGTCTGGCGGGATGGGGTCTGGTACGACTCCCGTACCTCCGTCCGGCAGGTGGAACAGGTGGCAGACGGCCCGGTCTGCACCCGCTACCGGATAGAAGGGGAGATCGCCCGCATCCCCTTCCGCCAGACCGTCACCCTCTACCGCGCCCTGCCCCGCATAGAGGGGCGCGTGGTGCTGGATTTCGGGGAAGAGGGGGTGTACCTGGGCCCGCAGATGGAGGACGACCGACCCGATCGGGCGATGTCGGTGCAGGACGAGAAGAAACTGTGCCTGGCGTTTGCCTCTCCGCTGCGCCGGGCATGGCATGATTCACCCTTTCTGGTGGCCTGCACAGAGCGGGAGAACATCGTCGGCCTGCATGGAATGGGGCTGGAGGATGAAGACGGCTTAGGAGTGGCTTTCTTTCACCGGGGGACGTCTGGCTACCACCTGGACCGCCGGGAGGGAGTGTTGCGGAACGTACTGGCCTGGGGGCCCCGGGAGTGGATATATGCCAGTGACGATTCGGTCACTCGGGGGCGCTCCCGCTACACAGCACTGCGCGGGTGGCAGGCCTACGAATACGCCATCCTGCCTTACGCGCCCCGTGGGGCAAGATTCATCTTGCCCCGCGCGGCCCTGGACTTCCATCTGCCCTGCTTGTGTCAGCCGCTACAAGGCCCAGCAGACCGCCGGTCGGCTCCCCGGTCGTTCCTGAGCGTGAAGCCTGAGGCCGTTCTGGCGACGGCCCTCTTCGTCCACCGGGGCCGGCTTTACCTCCGCCTGTGGAACGCGTCCGGGCGAGAGGTTACCGCCGCCGTGGGCGCGGAATGGGCCCGGGAATGGGTTCCGGTGGACCTGCGCCTTCGGCCCGAGGGCGGGGCAGTGCTGCCCGGCCATATCTCCTTGTCCCCCTGGGGCATCCGGACAGTGAGGCTCCGCTGATATTCCCCCGTTGCATCTCCGGCAACTTCTGCTAAAATTAGCCCCGATGGACCTTGCCACTGCACTGAACATCCGACCCGGAAACCTCGTCGCCTTCGTCGGGGCCGGGGGCAAGACGACGACTATCTGGCACCTGCTTCGCTCCTTTGCTGCCCGGAAGGAGCGGGTCATCTTTGCCACCACCGTCCATATCTTCAAGCCGCGCCGGGCCCCACTGCTGCTGAACCCAAACCCGGACCCGGCACAGGTCGCACTGGTGCTGACGCGATGGCCCGCCGTCATCCTGGCCGCTGAATTGGGCGAGGAGGGAGACCCTCAGATGGCCGCGCACTGCCCCTATCCGGCCACCCCGCGCAAATTGAACGGGCTGAAGCCAGACGTGGTCACCGACCTGGCCCGGCGGATGCCCGGCATCACCTGGCTGGTGGAAGCCGACGGTGCCAAGGGCCGGGCGCTGAAAGCGCCCGCTGACCACGAACCGGTTATCCCATCCGGTGCCCGAAAGGTAGTGGTCGTGGGGAGCCTGAGCGCGCTGGGCCGTCCCCTGGACGACGCGACGGTCCATCGGGCCGACCGGGCCGCTGCGCTGCTGCGCGTCCCTCTGGGCACTCCCATCACGGCGGATATGGTCGCCGGTCTGCTGGGGCACGCCAGCGGAGGGCTCAAGTCTGTCCCATCCCGGGCGACCGTCGTCGCCCTGCTCACCCAACCGGAACCGGCCCCCCGTCCTGAGGCGGCAGTCATTGCCCGACAACTGTTGCTGGGCCGGCGCATCCGCCGCGTCGTCCTGGCCAACCCCCGCGCGCAGGACCCCGTCCTGGAGGTGTGGGAATGAACATCGCCGGGATTGTCCTGGCCGCCGGCGGCTCCACCCGTTTCGGTCAGCCCAAGCAACTGCTGGACTGGAACGGCATCCCCCTGGTCGCCCACGTTGCCGATGTGGCGCTGGCGGCGGAACTCTCGCCCGTCGTCGTGGTCCTGGGGCACTCGGCGGAAGAGGTCCAGGCCGCCCTGACCGGTCGCCCCGTCCGCATCGCCATGAACTGGCGCTGGGAAGAAGGGCTCAGCACCTCCGTCCAGACCGGCCTCAGCGCCCTGCCCCCCGATACCGACGCCGCCATCTTCCTCCAGTGCGACCAGCCCTTGGTCACCCCCGACCTCCTGCGCCGTCTGGTTGCCCGGTTTCGGGAGACGGGCGCGCCCATCGTCTGCCCGGTCTACCATGGCCGGCGCGCCTCCCCTGCCCTCTTCGCCCGTCCCCTCTTCCCCGAACTGGCCGGGGTGACGGGGGACCAGGGCGGACGCGCGCTCATCCTCCGCCACCCCGAATGGGTGGAGATCATAGAGGTAGAGGATTCTGACCTTCTGGCAGATGTGGACACGCCGGAGGAATACGAGCGACTGCGGGCGCAATACGGGGCGCCGCCTCCAGCCCGGTCTCTCTTGGCCTCCATCCGTCACCTCATCGTGGATATGGACGGCGTCCTCTGGCGGGGGGATCAGCCCATGCCGGGCCTGGCCGACTTCTTCGCCACCTTGCGGGCGCTGGATATTCGTTTTGTCCTGGCGACCAATAACGCCAGCAAGCGACCCGAAGAGTATCGGGAGAAACTGGCCCGCTTCGGGGTGGAGGTCCCTCTGGAGGCCATCCTAACCTCCGCCCAGGCGACGGCGGACTATCTGGCCTCCCTGGCGCCGCCGGGGACCCCTGTCTACGCCATTGGCGGGAACGGCGTCCGGCACGCGCTGACGGAGAAAGGGTTCGCTCTGACCGAAGAGGACGCCCGGTATGTGGTGGTGGGCTGGGACCCCGACCTTCACTGGCAGAAAATGGCGAAGGCGGCGCTGCTGATTCAGCGGGGGGCCGGATTCATCGGCACCAACCCGGATACCACCTATCCCACTCCGGCGGGACTGGTGCCGGGCAACGGGAGCAATCTGGCCGTCCTGGAGTTGACGACGGGGGTGAAGCCGGTGGTCATTGGCAAGCCGGAGCCGTGGCTCTATCGGGCCGCGATGGCCCGCCTGGGGGCGACGGCGGAGACGACAGCCGCCCTGGGCGACCGGCTGGATACAGACATTCTCGGCGGGCGGCGGGCCGGCCTGCGGACCATCCTGGTCCTCTCCGGCATCAGCACGGCAGAGCAACTGGCCCGCTCCCCGGTGCGCCCCGACCTGGTCTGTGCCGACATCGGGGAACTGGCCCGCCTGTGGAGAGAGGTGCAGTAGGGCAACCGCTCGCAGTCGTTCTGCGGGATTCCGTGGCCTTTACCGTTTGCTATGGATACCAACACCCGGTGCCCAATCGTGATAGTCGCCCACGGCGACCTGGGGGAGGCACTGGTGCGGGCCGTGGAGATGATTACAGGGCCCCAGTCCGACCTCATCGCCCTCCCCCTATGGCCGGAGGAGAGCCCCGCCGCCCTGCAGGAGAAACTGGCCGCTGCGCTGCAACAATTGGGCGACAGGCCGTCTCTGGTCCTGGTGGACCTGCTGGGCGGCACCCCTTTTAACGTGGTGGCCCGCTGTCTGCCTGAACGAAACATCGCCTGTGTGACGGGCGTCAATCTCCCGATGTTGCTGGACCTGCTGATGGTCCGGGATGAGGGACTCTCGCCCGCCGAACTGGCCGCGCGGGCCGTGCAGTCCGGCCGGGACAGTATGCAAAGGGTGACCACCATCTGCCGACGAGAGGATCAGACTGCCGAGGGATAAACGAGGAGCAAAGTTAAGTTATGGAACTGGCCGAAGAGGTCTTGAAATTAGTCCTGGCGATGCTGGTGGGCGGGATCATCGGCGCCGAGCGGGAGTTTCGGGATAAGAGCGCCGGATTCCGCACCATTCTGCTCATCACCGTCGGCTCCACCCTGTTCACCATCCTCTCCCTGGGCGTTGGCGCGGAGACCAACCCCACGCGCATCGCCGCCAACATCGTCACCGGCATCGGCTTTTTGGGCGCAGGCGCCATCCTGCGAGAAGGACATCGGGTCACCGGCCTGACTACTGCGGCAACCATCTGGCTGGCCGCGGCGCTGGGTATGGGCATCGGGGCCGGCAAATTCGCCCTGGTAGCCATCGCTACACTGCTCACTCTGGTGGTGCTATGGGTCTTCCCATCCTTTGAGAACTGGTTGGACCGCAATCGGGAGACCGTCATCTACGAAATCGCCCTGCCCGTCCAATCACCCCGGCGAAAAACCCTGCTGGAAACCTTTGAGACGTGCGGCGTCCGGGTGTACCACCACCGGGAGATCAAATCAGGGGACACCCTGATCATCACCCTCCGCACAACAGCCCGCATGGAAGGCCACCGAAGATTGGCGGAGACGCTTCTACAGGACCCCGAGATCATAGAAGTCAAGTACTGATGATGTTGGAGCGGCAGCAATACTGCCGCTCCAACATCTACTCTTCCCCCACCACTACAAACTCCCGCTGAATCGGGGCGGCGCCCATTGGAGCATACATCGGCGGAAGATACCGATTCCCCCCATCCC
>DAOTWK010000190.1:0-6019 GCA_034435815.1 Anaerolineae bacterium
GGGCGAACACCTTGGAGGAGCGACGGATATGCCCTTCAGCGATGTTGGAGGGTATGGAAACAGCAGCCCGGCGCATCTGGTCTGCCAGACCGTACTGATCCCGTTGGGGGAACGCGGCCGTAACCCGATAAATCTCCACAGCCAGCGCTTTAGACCGCTGCCAGACCTGGAGGTCCCGGTAATTCCTGACCCTCATTCTCTCCATCTGCTCTCCTCTAACCCCTTCCGGCTAACCCCTTCCGGCTAACCCCTTCCGGCTATAAAACTCCCACCTGGCTGTAATCCCCCAGATTCATCTTGAAGGATTTGGGTTTTATCGGGGAACGGGTCAGCACCACGTTGCGCCCGATCAGGCTATCTTGGAGACGGGCCGGAAGGTCGCGGATGACGCTGTGCTCCAGGACGATAGATCGCTCTATCTCGCTGTTCTCCACCACCACGTCGTGGTAGATGGAGGTGAACGGGCCAATATAGGAATTGACGATGCGGGAACGCTCGCCGATGATGGTCGGCCCCCGCACCACACTGTTGATAATCTCCGCACCCCTCTCCACCGTCACCCGACAATCCACCTCGGAGTCCCGGTCCACGAACCCCTCTATGACGGGGGTCAGTTCCTGGAGCACCATGCTGTTGGCTTCCAGCATGTCGCCGGGTTTTCCGGTGTCAATCCACCAGCCGCGATGGATGTACGGGAAGACTTTGTAGTCGTGCTCCACCAGCCACTGGATGGCGTCGGTGATTTCCAGTTCGCCCCGCCAGGAGGGCTTGATTTCATCCACGGCCTGGTGGATGTGATGGTCAAACATGTAGATGCCCACCAGGGCCAGGTCAGAGGGGGGCTCTTTCGGTTTTTCGATCAGCCGCACCACCCGGCCCTCTCCGTTGAGGACGGCGACACCGTACTGCTCCGGATGCTCCACCCGGGTCAGCACAATCTGGGCGTTCCAGTCCGATTCCCGGAACTGGCGGACCAGTTCGGTGATGCCGCCCTGGATGACGTTATCCCCCAGGAACATCACGAAGGGGTCATCGCCCAGATAGTCCCGGCTCACCTTGACCGCGTGGGCCAGGCCCAGCGGCTGGGGCTGATGGATGTAGGTGATTTTGATCCCCCAACGGTTGCCCCGCCCAACGGTCGCCTTGATCTCCTCGGCGGTATCACCGACGACGATACCGATGTCGGTGATGCCGGCATCCCGGATGGCCTCAATGACGCGGAAGAGGATGGGTTTGTTGGCAACCGGGATCAGTTGCTTGGCACGAGTATAGGTCAGCGGATAGAGACGAGTACCCTTGCCGCCGCTCAGAATTAGTCCCTTCAAGGTCCCCTCCCTAAAGAGGTGACAGTCACCCTGGGGTGACTGTCACCGGATATTATGCCTGGCCCCGAGCGCCCCCTAAAAGGCTGGCCAACCGCCGAACGTGGGCCTTCTCTTCACGGATAATTTCGTTGACGACGGGCCGGTCGGCCTCGCGCATCATCTCCCGCAAGTCGTAGTAGAAGAGCAGGGTGTCCTTCTCAAACCCCAGCGCCATGTGCAGCGCTTCCTTCGGGTCGGCGACGGATTCCGCCAGCGCCAGCGCTTTATCCGGCCCGGCGAAGATGGCGTTATCCACCGCCACCTGGAGGTACTGCGCGTATTCCTCCCACTCCTGCTGAGAATGGGACGGCGGCTCGGCGACATGCCCGCTCAATTTCATGAACGCGTGGTAGTGCCGCCGCTCCTGAACGGCCAGGTCTTCCATCACTGCCTTCACGGCGGGGTCTTGAACCTTCCCGGCGACAGTCTTGTAAAAGACCTCGCCCGTCTCCTCAATCCGCAGTGCCATATTGATGGCTTCCGCTGCTGTGAACACTGCCATATCTCTCCTTCACTTTTTGCGTTTTATTCTATCCGCAGGAACCTCTCGCGCTTCGCCCCACAGACGGGACATTCATCAGGCGGTTCGCCTTCGGCCACATAGCCGCAGATGTCGCAGACGTAGTAGGTACAGGGTTCCTCCCGGAGCATACAACTGATGGCCCGCTTGTACAGGGCCGCGTGGGCCTCCTCCACATCCCGCGCCCGGCTGAAGACCAGAGCGGCCCGCCGGTCGCCTTCTTCCTCGGCCTCCTGGATGAAGCGAGTGTAGGCAATGCCGCTGGCAAACCGTTCCCGTTCAAAGGAAGATTGCAGATTCTCCTCGGTGGATCGGACAACAGCCTCGCCCATCAGCCGCAGAGCCATATCGGCGTGGATGCCCTCCGCGTAGGCGACGGCGCGAAAGAGCCGCGCAACGTCCGGGAATCCTTCCTCTTCGGCTTTGCGGGCGAAGGCCAGCAGCCGCCGATGGGCTTTGGCTTCGCCGACGAAGGCTTCGTAGAGGTTGCGCTGGGTCTTCTCTCCCATTGGCCTCTCCGTAAGGTGACCCTCACCGGACCCGATTCCAGTCTGGGTTTTCTTCCATCAGGAGGTCGGCGTAGGCGGAGACATCGGTGCCGCGCTCCATCAACTGCCGGATGGGGGAGGTGTGCTCTCGCTCGTTGAGGAGGATGGCGCCGACGATGCGACCATCCCGCAGGGCCAGTTTCCGATAACGACCGCTCTGCGGGTCGGCGCGCCGGAGTTGCACCAGATTGTCGCCTTCGGCCACGCACTCGCCCAGCGAGGTCAACTCCGCGCCGACGACTTTGAGGGTAGTCGCAGGGAGGGTGCCGGCGTAGATAGCGCTTCCCGGCGCCACTATGTTGGCCGCTGCCACGCGCGCCTGCTCTATCGCAGCAGGGACGATGCCGTAGACGATGCCGCCCGCTTCCGCCACATCCCCGGCGGCGTAGACGTCCGGCGCGCTGGTTTGGAGATGCTCATCTACCACTACCCCCCGGGCCACGGTCAGGCCCGCCTGACGGGCCAGCATCACATCGGGGCGGATGCCGGTGGAGCAAACCACCAGGTCGGCCGGGAACTCCCGTCCGTCCTTAAGGCGCACGGCCTGTACCGTGCCGTCTCCCAGAATCGCTTCACTCACTGCGCCGGTCACCGCCTGGATGCCCATCCGCTCCAAGAGCATTTCCAGCACTGCCGCCCCTTCCCGGTCCAACTGGCGGGGCATCAGATATGGGGCGAACTCCAGGACGGTCACCTCCAGCCCCAGGGCGCGCAGCGCCCGCGCCGTCTCCAGCCCCAGGAGGCCACCGCCGACCACTACGCCCCGGCGGGCGGATTGGGCAAACTGGCGGATGGCCCGGGCGTCGTCCAGCGTGCGCAGGGTGAAGACGCCCCGACAGTTGGCCCCCTCTATAGGCGGCATCCAGGCCAGGCCGCCCGTGGCCAGCAGGAGTCGGTCGTAGGGGACGGCCGTGCCGTCGGTCAGCCGCAAGCGGTGAGCGGAGGGGTCCAGTTCTGCCACCGGAGCGTTCAGGTGGACGCGAATACCCTGCTGTTCGTACCACTCCGGGGGGCGGTAAAAAATATCGGCCTCGGCGACGATTCCAGCGATGTAATCGGGCAGTTGGGGGCGGCGGTAGTAGGGGTACGGCTCTGCTGCGTAGATGTGGAGGTCGGCTCCCGGTCGGGCGCGCGCGATGGACTGGGCAGCCGTGACTCCAGCGACGCCGTTGCCGATGATGACGTATCGGTCCATGAAGTGCCGGTCCGCCTACACCTTCTCAAACATATCCTTCGTTGCGCCACAATCGGGGCAGGTCCAGTCCTCCGGGAGGGCCTCAAAAGGGGTTCCGGGAGGAATTCCACGAGAGGGGTCGCCTTTAGCGGGGTCGTAAATGTAACCGCAGACCATGCATTCCCATTTCTCCATGACATTGCCTCCTGTGCGCAAAGGATTCAGGGGGCAGTAGCCTCTGGCCACCGCCTCTAAACCTTATTTTTCTGGCATCGGGCCGGCTTTCATAACGAGGGGGAATCTTCAGCCTGTAACTTTTTTCCCGTGCTCTTGCCGGAAAGGGCGGAAATAGAGCGGCATTGCCGCCTACCCCTGATCCGCCTCGTCTGCGAAAAGTATAACTGATGCCGGGGAAATTGTCAACCAGTGAAGTCGTGGTATAATGGGCAAAGGCCCTCATTTTCGCCGCGGAGTGTCGGGGAAGGAGCGAGATGATTGAAGTCAAGATTGCCGGTATCCAGGTCAGCCTGATGTCCCAGCATCGGGTGGTGCTCTTGAAGGAACTGGGGTCGGAGCGGTATCTCCCCATCTGGATCGGGCCCTACGAGGCGGAGGCCCTCAGCATAGAACTCCAGCAGGTGACGGTCGCCCGCCCGTTGACTCATGACCTGCTCCGAAACGTCATTGAGGCGATGGGAGGGGTGGTGCAGTACATCGTCGTCTCCGAACTGCGGGACGATACCTTCTACGCCCGCATCGTCATCAGCCTCAACGGTCGGACCATAGAGGTGGATTCTCGTCCGTCCGACGCGATGAACCTGGCCGTCCGCACCCGTGCCCCGATCTACGTCGCCGAGGAAGTGATGGACGCGGCCGGCGTGGTGCCCGAGCAGGACCTGGGCGAGGAAGGTGAGGGAGAAGAATCCGCCTTTGACGATTTCCTGCGCGGCCTGAATCTGGACGATATGCCCATCCATTGAGATAGTTGGTAGCCGGGAGTCGGTAGGTGAGAACGCTACCTGCTCCTGCTACCGGCTACCCGCTGCCGGCTATGATCGCACCTGAGAAGACCATCCCCCACGACGTAGAGGCGGAAGAGGCAGTTCTGGGTTCCCTGCTGATTGACCCGGAAGCCTTATATCGTGTTGCCTCCTTTCTCCGCCCCGAGGACTTCTACATCCAGAAGAACGGCTGGATTTACGAGGCCATCCTGGCCCTCCACGAGCGCCGGGAACCGGTGGACTTCGTGACCCTGCGCAATGAACTGGAAGCGCGGGGAATTCTGGAGGAAGTGGGGGGTGTGGCCTATCTGGCCCGTCTGATAGATACCGTCCCCACTGCTATCCACGTGGAGGCCTACGGGCGGATTGTGGAGGAGGCCGCCATCCGCCGCCGTCTCATCAGCGCGGCCAGCGACATCGCCCAACTGGCCTATCAGGAGGGACAGGAGATCGGCGAGGTCCTGGATCGGGCGGAACAGTCCCTTTTCGCCATCTCTCAGCGACGCATCACCCGGGACCTGGTGCCCATCCAGGAGGTTGTCCGGCCGTTCTACGACCGGATAGAGTATCTCTATACCCATCAGGGAGAGCCGCTGGGGGTGCCCACCGGCTTCATAGACCTGGATAAATTGCTGGGGGGCCTGCAGAAGTCGGACCTGATTATTGTCGCGGCCCGGCCCGGCGTGGGCAAGACGTCTCTTTGTCTCTCCATCGCCCGCAATGCGGCCCGGCTGGGCAGGCATGTGGCGATTTTTAGCCTGGAGATGTCCGCCGAGCAGGTGGTGCAGCGGCTGGTCTCCGCCGAGACGGGGATCGACGCCCAGCGGCTCCGACTGGGACAACTGCGGGAGGAGGAATGGCCCCTCCTGGTCCAGGCGACCGGTGTCCTCTCTGAACTCCCCATTTTTATTGACGATACGCCCGCCATCTCTGCCCTGCAACTGCGCACCAAGGCGCGGCGGATTCACGCTGAGTATGGCCTGGACCTGATTGTGGTGGACTATCTGCAACTGATGACCAGCGACGTGCGAGTGGAGAACCGGGTCCAGGAGGTTTCCTACATCTCCCGAATGCTCAAGAGCCTGGCGCGGGAACTGGATGTGCCGGTCCTGGCGGTCTCCCAACTCTCTCGCGCGGTGGAGCAGCGGACGGATAAGCGGCCAGTTTTAGCAGATTTACGCGAATCGGGGTCGCTTGAGCAGGACGCGGACGTGGTGATGTTCATCTACCGCGAGGAGATGTACAAGCCGGAGACGGAGAAGCAACACATCGCCGACATCATCGTGGCGAAACACCGGCATGGCCCGACCCGGACGGTGCAACTTTTCTTCCGTGAGCAACTGGCCCAGTTCCTGGACGCCGAGACCCGGATCCGACCGGTGGAGTTTGTATGATCACACAGAGACACAAAG
>DAOTWK010000191.1:0-5148 GCA_034435815.1 Anaerolineae bacterium
ACGGACGCCCTGCCGGTGGAGGTGACCTTCGGCGGGTGGGTGCAGCAGCCGTCCGGTGCGGTCTACCAGAACGGCGTCATCACCTGGACAGGCACGGTGGCGGGCGGCGCAGAGGTGCGGCTGGTTTTCACGGCCACCCTGGGCACCGACCCCGGCCTCTATAACCGCACCGTTGTCAACACCGCCTCCTTCGTCTCCGACAACGCTGGGAGCGGGTCCGCCAGCGCGACCTTCACCACCGAGCGGCGGTACTGGATATACCTGCCGCTGGTGATGCGGAACGCGCGGCCGTAGAGAGAGACGCGCCGGGCACTTCCAACAGCCCGATGTGCCAGGCACTTCCAAAGTGCCTGGCACATAACAGCCTGATGTGCCAGGCACTTCCAAAAGTGCCTGGCACATAATCCAGCCCGATGTGCCAGGCACTTCCAAAAGTGCCTGGCACATGATTCTTCTGGCCCTCTTTCTCGCCCTGGGCCTGCTCTTCGCCCTTTCCGCCCTTGCCGCGCCAGAGGAACGGACCGGGCTTTCTCCCGACGCCGGGCGCGTCGCTTCTGCCCCCGGCGACACCCACACTATCTACCAGATTCAGTACACCACCAACACCGGCGGCAACAACACCTACCCCTCCCCCTACGTCGGGCAGGTAGTCACCACGTCCGGAACGGTCTGCGCGGTCTATAAGCGCGGCTACGTCATCAACGAAGACGTCGGGCCCTGGCGCGGCATATACGTCTACGTTGGGTCCAGCGGTACCAAGCCGGCGCGGGGGACCCTGGTCCAGGTGACCGGAGCCATCACCGAATACCAGGGAATGACCGAGTTTTCCTACCCCACCCGCGTCATCCCGATGGGGCTGGGGCCGAATGTTTGCACGCCCACCCTGGTCACCGCCGCGGAGGTCCCTTACAACAACCCCGCGCTGGCCGAACCCTACGAGGGCACCATCGTGGAGTACCGCAACATCACCATCACCTCGGTTGGGCAGTACTCCGCCCTCTTTGTGGATGCGTCCGGCGGGACCGGGGCCATCTCCCTGGTCTCCAACGACGTCTACATCCCCAACCTGAGCGTCGGCCAGCGGTATGAGTACGTCCGCGGGGTGCTGCTCCCCTTCTGGGCGTCCGAATACCGGGTCTGGCTGGCCTCCGCCGACGACATCCAGCCCCTGGACCTTATCCCGCCCACCGTCACCGCCACCGACCCGACGGCAGGTGCGACGGCCGTCAACCCCCACCGGCCCATCCGTGCGACCTTCAGCGAGCCGGTCAGTCCCACCACCGTCACCACCGCCTCCTTCCGGCTCCGGGGCCCGTCCGGGCCAGTCTCCGGCACCGTCTCCTACGACCCCGCGACAACCCGGGCTACCTTCACGCCGGAGGGGCCGCTGACGCCGAACGCCCTGCACACCGCCACCCTCACTGCCGACATCCGCGACCGGGTCGGCAACCCACTGGTCCCCTACACCTGGACCTTCACCACCGGCCCGGTGGACACCGTTCCGCCGACCGTTGTCGCCCGCTTCCCGGCGCCGGGGGCGACGGATGTCCCCTTAAGCGCGGATGTCGTCATTACCTTCAGCGAGGAACTGAAGCCCGATACCGTCGTTGCGGCCAACTTCACCCTCACCGGCCCCTACGGCGCGGTCCCCTGGGAGAATCTGACCTTTGACCCCGCTGCCCGGCGGGTCACCCTCAACCCGCGCGGCCTGCTCCTGCCCACCACCCGCTACACCGTCACGATCGGCCCGGGCCTCACCGACTGGGCCGGGAACTCTGTCGCCGAGGCCGACCGGACCTGGGCTTTCACCACCCAGGCAGAGCCGCCGATGTTTGTCTACCACGGCGACCTGCACAACCACACCTCCTACTCCGACGGCGCGCTCCGGCCCTACGACGCCTTCACCCGCGCCATTGCGGCCGGGCTGGATTTCCTGGCCATCACCGACCACTGCTATGCAGTGGACGACGCAGAATGGGCCGATACGCTGAACCAGGCCAACAACTTTACCCAGGACGGCGTCTTCGTCGCCTTGCGCGGGTTTGAGTACACCCAGGGCGCCGAGGGCCACATCAACGTCTACAACTCCGCCCGTCGCGCCACCCGCAGCCGGGTGGAGGGTTGTATGACCTGTGACTACACCCCCAATCTGGAGCCGGGGGTCACCGTGGAGGGTTTCTACCGCTGGCTGGCGGTCACCGGCACCCAGGCGGTGGACGATGCGGGGGTGGTGATGCAGTTCAACCACCCCGGCTGGATCAACTTCAACGACTGGGCCTATCACCCCGAGGTGGAGGATTTGGCCGAACTGGAGGAGGTCGGCAACGGCTGGGGCGCTTCGTACGTCTTCTCCTGGGACGAATGGATTCGCTCCCTGGACTACGGCTGGAAGGTCGGCGCGACCAACAACTCCGACAACCATACCGCCGAGTGGGGGACAATCACCGACCACCGGACCGGCGTGGTGATGCCGGCCCTGACCAAGCGGAACCTGCTGGATGCCCTGCGGGCCCGCCGGACCTTCGCCACCGAGGATAAGAACGCCGCCCTGTACTTCAAGGCTAACGGCTACTGGATGGGAAGCGAAATCCCCAATACTGGCGGGATCCTCTTCCAGGTCCACGGCGAGGACCCCGACGGCGAACCGACGGCGCGGGTAGAACTGGTTACTGCGCAGGGCCGGGTGGTGACGTACACCCAGCCCAATGCGGCGTCCTACAACTGGACCTTTTCCCTGAACATCGGGCCAGGTGTCCACTACTACTTCGTCCAGGCCATCCAGGCCGACGGCGACCGCATCGTCGCTTCGCCGGTCTGGACTCTGGGCGATGAGGACGTGCGGATCACCGACCTGACCGTCCAGCCGGCCATCCCCACCATCTACAACCCCAATCTCTTCACCGCGCGGGTGACCAATCGGGGCCCCGAGACCCGCACCCTCACCGTCACCTTCACGGCCAACGGCGCGCCCATCGGCGAGGTCCCGGTCACCGTCCCGGCCTGCGCTTCCGGCCCCTGCCCGGACGCCTATGCGCAGGTCACCTACCAGGCCCCGGCGGCGGGCCCCCTCACCGTCACCGCCGCGCTCGCCGGCGCTCCGGCGGCCGACAATCCGGGCGACAATGCCCGCTCCCTCGCCCTGACGGTGACCGACGAGAAGGTGCCCCTGATCCTGATAGACGCCGGGCACAACAATATCGGCGTAGACCCGCGCGGGAGCCGCGCGTTCGTGAATGACCTGGTGGCCCACGGCTACAACGTTCTCTTCAACCTGGACCAACTGACTGCGACGGACCTGAACACCGAAGTGGTGAAACTCCTCATCCTTAACGCCTATGGGCCGAGCCAACTGGCGGACTCCGAGATTCAGGCAGTGGCCGACTTCGTCGCCGCCGGAGGCAACCTCTGGCTGGGCGGCATGTCCGACTACATCGGCAAGGTCTGGTGGGCCTACAACATCGCCGACCGGATGAATGGGCTGGTAGCGGCGATTGAGGCCCGCACGGGCCTGACGATCCCCGTCCGCTTCAACGACGACGAGGTCCTGGACGGGAACGACAACAACGGCTACCCGTGGGGCATCCAGTGGCACGTCTTCCCGGTCAGCCCGACCACGGGCGTCGGGATGAACGTCCTGCGGATTCAGTCCTGGTCTGTCTGCTCCCTGGTGGACCGGAATCGGCAGGCGCTAACGGCCCAGGACCTGGGCGAACACGGGCACCTCTTCGTCGTGGGCGACCTGGATAGTGGCAACGGCACCTACGGCGATCCCAACCGGACCAGCAATATAGACGCCGACAGGGAGGACGACGCGTACATCTACGGGCCCACCGAACTGGTCCCGGCGGCAGCGGGCTACGACATCCCCGGTCCAGCGGGCCGCCTTTTCTTCTATGGCGACGCCAACGATCCCTTCAACATCTTCGCCTACGGCGCGGGCGACGGCCGCCAGAACGAAATCTTCAACCTGGAGACGGTGATGTGGCTCCTGGGTGAGCCGCTCCAGAAGAAGACGGTCGCCGAAGCCCGCTACGACCCAGAGGAGGACGACTCCCCAGTGACCCTGCGCAAACTGGTCTGGGTGGAGGGCTTCGTCACTGCGTCCTACGGCGAGTTCTTTGACGTCTTCTACGTCCAGGACAACACCGGCGGAATGACCGTCTTCGCCCCGGCGGGGACGGCATCTGGCGCGGTGGGGGCAATGCCCGTTCGGGGCGACTGCGTCCGGGTGGTGGGGACGGTGGATGTCTACCAGGGCGATACCGAAATCCAGTTCTTTGAGAGCGAGCAGGTGTATGTGCTCACCCGGACCTGCGTCCTCAGCCCGACCCTGGCGGTGACCGGGAGCATTCCGCTCCCGCTGCGGACCGTCAGCGCGACGCTGGAGGCCTACGAGGGGTGGCTGGCAGTGGTCAGCGGGACGGTGACGGCGGTCTCGGCGGACCGGAGCGCCATCTGGGTAGACGACGGGAGCGGACCGGTGCGGGCCTTCCTGGACGGCTACAACGGCACCTGGGAGGGGGTGGAGCGGCTGGACCGGGTGATGGTGGCGGGTCTGGTCTCCGAGGACTACAACGGCCCCCGCCTGCGGGTTCGCAACTACCGGATGCATCCCAACCGTCTGGATGACCTGATTGTCCTGGTTTACAATCTGAGGATGGCAAAAAGGGTTGAGCCTGCAGTTGGTGTGCCCCTGGGGAGTATCGTAACTTACACGGTGCTCCTATCTAACCCCAATGAAATGAACGCCGCTGTAGTTTTCACCGATGTGCTTCCCGCCGAGGTGGCATTCGGCGGCTGGATTGAGCAGCCTGAGGGTGCGATAGAAGCCAATGGGACGCTTACCTGGACAGGCACGGTAGCGGGCGGCGCAGAGGTGCGGCTGGCCTTCACGGCCGTGGTGAACGAAGACTACAGCCTCTACGGGCAGACGATCACCAACACAGCTCGCTTCGCCTCGGCCAACGTCGGGAGCGGGGAGGCTAACGCAGCCTTCACCGTCATCGGTCCGCCGGTGTTGGCAATCACAAAATCGGTGGTGCCGACGACGAATGTCCCGCCGGGCGGAGTGGTGACCTACACCGTGGTCCTCTCCAACAGCGGAGGCGGGGATGCCCTGGGCGTGGTGCTCACGGATGCCCTGCCTGC
>DAOTWK010000192.1:0-1772 GCA_034435815.1 Anaerolineae bacterium
TCTGCGTCCTCTGCGGTTAAACTCTGGCGGCCCGCTCTATCGCCTCCACAATCTTGTAGTAGCCGGTGCAGCGGCAGAGGTTCCCGGCGATGCCGTGGAGAATCTGCTCACGGGACGGGGTGGGCAGTTCCTCCAGCAACTTGGCCCCGCTCATTAAGAAGCCCGGTGTACAGTAGCCGCACTGGACGGCTCCCTCTTCTATGAACGCCTGCTGGAGGGGATGAAGGTCATCGCCCCGGGCCAGCCCTTCCACGGTGATAATCTGGGCGCCGTGGGCGCGCGGGGCCGGGACCAGGCAGGAAAGGACAGCAATGCCATCCAGCCAGACGGTGCAGGCGCCGCACTCGCCCTCACCGCATCCCTCTTTGGTACCGGTCAGCCCCAGGTCCTCCCGGAGCATCCGCAGGAGCGTCTTGCCGTTGGCTCCGCGGACGATGTGGTTTCTACCGTTGACAGTGCACTCTATGGGCTCGTCTCCGCCGACGGTGTGGCGGACGGTGCGACCGGCCAGGCGGGGGAACCGGCCGTCGCTGCGGCCCCAGAGGAGCGGGGGGTGGTCTGGGAAGCCCTGTCGCTCCCGCCCTTCGGCCAGCGCGGCCAGCGCCCGCCGGACCAGCACGCGCGCCATCTCTCGGCGGTACTCCGCCCCTGCGCGGATGTCGTCTATGGGGACGGCGGCGCGCGCGGCCAGGTCTGCTGCCTCGGCGATGCGGTCTTCCGTCAGTGGACCGCCCACCAGCACCCCCTCGGCCTCGCAGGCTCGGATGACGGTAGGGGCCACGCTCCCCAGCGCCACCCGCGCCCGGGTGACGATGCCTTTGTCCAGTCGCACAATGACTGCTGCGTTGACCACGGAGACGGCCAGTGCCCGCCGCAAGCTCAGTTTCAGAAAGACGCCCCGCTCACCAGGAGCCATCACCGGCACCCGGATTTCGGTCAGCATCTCGTCGGGGGCCAGGTCTACCTGTCGCACCCCTTTGTAGAACTCCCGGATGGGGACCAGCCGCTCGCTGCGAACGGAGCGGAGAACCAGGGTCGCGCCCATCGTGATTAGGGGGGGAATGGTATCACCCGCCGGGGAGGCGGTGACCAGGTTGCCGCCCAGGGTACCCCGATTGCGAATGGCCGGCGCCCCCACGTTCCAGGCCGCCTGGGCCAGAGGGAAGGCCCGCTCCCGAACCATCGCCGAAGCCACCAGCCGATTGTGGGTGACCAGCGGACCCAGGCGGAGGGTCTCCCCGTCCAGCGCAATGCCATCCAGTCCTGGCACCCGGCTGATGTCTATGAGGACGGGCGCCTCCCGCACCCCGCGCTCCAGTTCCAGCAACAGGTCGGTCCCACCGGCGATCAGGCGGGCCCGAGGGCCGTGTTCAGCCAATAACTGCAGCGTTTCCTCTACGGAGGTCGGTGTGTAGTACGTCTCCCAGAAGGTCATTGCAAACCTCCGTCCAGAAGTGGTCTGGTTAGAGTATACCCTTTTTGCAGCGGTTCTGCAAATGCGGGCGTTCCTGTGGGCAAAGCGGGTGTTAAGTCCACAAAATCGTACCGGTGAAAAATCCCGAAAAGTCGCGCCGCTTTTCCATTTCTTCTCCTCACTTCCCTTGATTCTCCCCCTCCTCCATCGCTTCGCTCGGGGGGAGAGGGAGGATGGAAATAGGATTAGGACTTACGCAGTTGCCTCAAGGGTTACGAACGGATAAGCCAGGTGGGCACGAATCGCCTCTCGGATGATACTGGCCTTGGTTTCGAACCAAGACACGCCGGTGCGCAAC
>DAOTWK010000193.1:0-11136 GCA_034435815.1 Anaerolineae bacterium
TATTGACTCTTTCCCAAACTTCATAATGTTCCCAGTTGCTATCAGGCGGTGTCTTTGAGGGGGAAGTTAGTATTGTCATTCACACACCTCTACGTTAGGTAGCTCTGAATCAATTCAGGCTGTTCTTTGAGTCTTAAGTCATATTCTTTTAATCGGGCTACAGCCATCTGGAAAATGGCCTCATCAATCTCTGCACAAAAAGCAATCCGGTCAGTGAGGTGTGCGACAAGTCCAGCAGTACATAATCCACCAAACGGTTCCCATATAGTATCACCTGGCCTTGATGAAACTTGGATAATCAGGTTAATAAGCTTGATGGGTTTTTGATTGAGATGGGCGTACTTTGTGGAACCGGGCAATTTTACTCTTTCACCATTGTGCAAGGGGGGATGTTCCCAAACATTGGTTATTCCGTATTTTCCCTCAAATACGGCGAACAATTTTGCATATTCATCTTGCGTTGCAGGTCGTATGCCATCAAATGAGAAATATGGCCTACCCTCTGGCGCACCGTGTTCATTAGCATAAGCAACCAGTCTGGCGAACACTTCGGGCGGAGGAGCATACCATAGGTGATCTTTGGTGAAGTATTTCCTGGTAGCAGCATTGGCTACACCGCACGCCTCATTTGCTTTGCAAAGCGGCAATTTTGTTCTCTCCCATTCATATCTTAGCCATTCCTTAAGTGTTAATATCTCTCCTTCTACAGAAAACTCTGCCCGTCTAACATACTGAACACACACCTCTGTAACGACCGGGAAGCCCTTCAAAGCGGGGAGATTGCAGTTACCTGCTATATGTTGAATGCCCTTATTCCAAATGTTGCATCCAACATAATCCCATCCATACTCGTGCAAAATTGGGTGTACCGTTGCCCACCCTATTTCAGTATTCCAAAACCAAAGTGTAGTACCTGGTCTTGAGTAGAGAGACCAGGACTGTATGTGGTGACGATACCAAGACCTCAGCTCAGACGGTTCTCTAGCATCACCCTTAAAACCCGACACGCCATAGCCACCATCCGAAATGATTACATCAGGAGTGGGCCACTCCTTGTACAGACTAGAGACGTCTTGATTGTATATGGTTACGTTTCCTATTTTGAAGATTCGTTGTTTGTTCGCGGCTCCCTTTACCTGATTAGAGCAGTCATCACCATAGGCCGCCCAACATGAATTGGGTTGACGATGTCCGTGTAACAGCCTATATCTGGTAATCGTCCACCTAAACAGCAAAATTTTGACCGTTGTGCGGGGGCTGAGGTAAGGCAACGGGCATCCGCTGCGGCTGTTTCGCCCTATTTTCCGAAGAGGAGAAGAGGAATAAGGGAGCATTAGCCATAAGGCCTCCTCTGGGTAGGATGGCTTTCAAAGCGAAAATGATTCGCTCGACCCGACCCGCAGAAAGCAAAGCTGTGGAGATAGCCGGATTAAAACAAAAAGGAGACCCGCTGCCGGGATATTCCCGGCCTTTTTAGGTCTCCTTTGCAAATATGGCGGGCGTGGGGATTGCTCTCCACACCGTATCGCCCACCCGTCCCGGAGGGAGCGCAGTGGGTCGGAGAACCGGAAATGTGGAGTTGTTCGGGTGCACCGGGCGTTATACTCTATCGGAGCATCATTTATTATACAACAGAATCCGAGCTTGTCAAGAGGTAGCGGAGGCGGATGCTTTATCGTCGGGGCACCAGACGGGCCATCAGCGTCCGGTAGAAGTAGTCCCGTTCCTGCACCCGGGCGAAGCGGGCTACGCGCGGGCTGGCTTCCACCTCCACCGCGTCCCCAGGCGCCAGTTCCGCCACTACCTCCCCGTCCACAATCAGGGAGGCCGGGGAGTGACCCCGGACGACCACCCGCACCCGAACTCCCTCCGCCAGCACCACTGCCCGGTCCAGGCTCAGATGTGGAGCAACGGGCACCAGCAGGATGTTCCGCTGCTGCGGGGGCATAATCGGCCCGCCCGCCGCCAGTGCGTAGGCCGTGCTGCCGGTAGGCGTGGCGACAATCAGCGCGTCCGCCACGTAGGTGGTAAGCAGGTCGCCGTCCACCCGGGCCTCCAGATGGACCACCCGCCCCAGCGCCCCCGATCCTACCACCACGTCGTTGAGAGCATCCCGCGCGGGCAGGTCTCTGGCCCCGACGGTCGCCCGCAGCATCATCCGCTCCTCCACCCAGTACTCCCCCCGCCAGACGCGCTCCAGCACCTCCTCCCACCCCTCCGGCTCCGCTTCGGTGAGGAAGCCCATCCGCCCCAGGTTGACCCCCAGGATCAGCGTGGGATGCCCGGCGGTGTGATGGGCGGCCCGTAGGATGGAGCCATCCCCCCCCAGCGTGACCAGCAGGTCAGTGCTATCTAAGTTCGGGAGGACGGTGCCCTCGTCCAGGGAGTCTGTCTCCCAAACCCGGACTTCCCGTTCCCGCAGCCAGCGGGCGATCTCTCGGGCCAGCGGCGAGGCCGCCGGGAGGTGGGGGTGAACGAAGAGGCCGACAGCGGTCAGGCGCCGACCCGTTGCCGCAGCCACGAGACCAGTTCCTCCAGGGAGATTTCTATCTGCTCGCTGGCGGCCATATCCCGCACCGCCGCCTTCCCCCGGGCCAGTTCGTCCTCGCCCAGAATGACAACATAGCAGGCGCCGCGCTTATCCGCCTCCCGCATCTGGCTCTTCAGCCCTCGGTCGCCGAATGCGGTCCAGACGGCCACCCCGGACCGGCGGAGTTCGTCCGCCAGGCGGACCGCCTCCCGACGGGCGCGGTCGCCCAGATGGGCCAGGAAGACGGTGGGGGCTGGCAGGGGGGGGACGTCCAGTTCCTGGGCCTTCATCACCATGATGATGCGCTCTATGCCAGCCGCCACGCCCACGCCAGGGGTCGGCGGGCCGCCCAGCGCCTCGGCCAATCCGTCGTAGCGGCCCCCGCCGCAGACCGCTGCCTGCGCGCCGATGCCCGCCGCCCAGACCTCAAAGACCGTCTTGGTGTAGTAATCCAGCCCCCGCACCAGCCGGTGGTTCAGCGTGTAGGGCCGCCCCAGCAGGTCCAGGTACCCCCGCAACTGAGCGAAGTGTTCGGCGCATTCATCGCAAAGGTGATCCGTGATGGGCGGCGCCGCCGCAATGACCGGTTGGCAGACCTCGGCCTTGCAGTCCAGCACCCGCAAGGGGTTGCGCTCCAGCCTCCGGCGGCAATCCTCGCAGATTTCGCCCACGTGCTCCTCGTAGTACTCTCGCAGGACCCCGACGTATCCGGGGCGGCAGCGGGGACAGCCGGTGGAGTTGAGTTGGAAGGAGAGGTCGCGGAAGCCCAGACCGGCGTAGAGGTCCCAGATGATGAGCATCACCTCCAGGTCGGCGACGGGGTCCATTTCGCCGAGAATCTCCATGTTGAATTGGTGGAACTGTCGGAAGCGTCCGGCCTGGGGGCGGTCGTACCGGAAGACGGGGCCGAGAGAGTAGAGTTTGACCGGTTGGGGGCGCACATGCATCCCGTTCTCAATGTAGGCGCGGACGACACCCGCAGTGAATTCCGGCCGGAGGGTCAGCGACTCCCCACCCTTGTCGGTGAAGGTGTACATTTCCTTCTCCACCACGTCGGTGGTAGCGCCGATGCCCCGGGCGAAGAGTTCGGTGGCCTCAAAGATGGGGACGTCTATGCGCTCAAAGCCGGCCTGGCGGGCCAGCCGCACCGCGAACTCAGTGACGTACTCCCAGTACGGTTGTTCCTCGGGCAGGATGTCGTGGGTTCCGGTCGGGCGCTGGAATCGCAGCATCGTCACCTCCTGATCACTACCGGTAAATTATACCCCGTTTCCAGGAATTGGCGAAGGGCGAGGCAGGTCGGCACGGGGCAGCAGCCGGGCCGTCACCAAGCCGGCCAGGGCGAAGAGGGTGGCCGCACCCAGGAAGGGCATCCGCAGCCCGCCGATCAGGGCCAGCGCCGTGCTGAGCATCGGCCCGACGGCATTGGCGACAGAGACGATGGTGGACTCCATGCCGTAGACGGTGCCCTGTCGGCCTGATGGGGCGAGGGTGGCCAGCGTTGCGCTGAGCGCAGTGATGGTGCCGCCCATCACGAATCCGGAGCCAGCCTGCAGCAGGATCAGCGTAGAGACGTCTCGGACGAAATATTGGGGGATGTGGAGGGCCGCCGAGCCCAGCGCGCAGAGCAGGAGCACCCACCGCTCTCCCCTACGGTCGCTCAGGCGGCCCAGGAGCACCGAGCCGGCGGCCCCTGCCGCCGAGTTCACCCCCTGGACCAACCCGGAGAGGGTGGCCGCCGCCCCAGCGGGAGCCAGCGACTGGACAATCAGGGGCATCATCGGCGAGAGCGCCCGCGCCGCCAGCCGCATCAGGAAACGGACGCCCAGGACGCTGACCAGGGGCAGGGAGGAGAAGACGAGGCGCAGGTTGCTCCAGATGGTCGTCCCCGCCGATTCCCCGCTCCGGGGAGGAGGAGAAAAATCCTCGTGGACCCGGAAGACCACCATCAGCCCGCCAGCAAGCAGGAGTGCGCTGGTAGTCAGGAAGGTGGCGTGGAAGCCCCATTGGTCAGCGATGAAACCGCCCAGCAGGGGGCCGACGGAACTGCCCAAATAGATGGCCATCTGCAAGAGGCCCATCGCGTAGCCAACCCGCTCCCGGGGGGCCGTGCTGGCTACCAGTGTGTTCGCCGCCGCCACGGTGCCCGTCAGCATTCCCTGAAAGGCCCGCAGCAGGGCCAGTTGGGGAGCGCTCCGGGCCAGGATCATCAGCCCGATCACCAGCGCTCCGCCAAACATTGCCCGTTCCACCATCGGTTTCCGCCCGTACCGATCGGCCAGAGAACCCCAGATAGGGGCCATCACCGCCATCGTGACGGCATGGGCGGAGAAAATCACGCCCGACCAGAACTTCACTGCGTCCGGTGAGGTTACCCCAAGTTCCTGGACGTAGAATGGGAGGATGGGCAATACGGAAGAGAAACCAATGATGGATGCGAATTCGGCGAACCAGATGGCCCAGAGATTTCGTTGCCAGGATGTGGATGAAGTGATGGAGTCCCCGGTTCGCTTGAACATAGGTACAGAGGATTATATCTCCTTTCCGCCGATGGTCAACCTTATGCATGCCTGAAGTTCAGATACGAGTTGGGACAGGTGCGTTTGTTCGGGCTCAACCGACGCGGGTTTTTGTGATCGCCCTTGCTCTGGGCAAGCGGAAAGTTCCTCTCGCCCCTCACCCCCTTGATCCTCCCTCTCCCCTTGGCCCCACAGGACGAGACCCCTCGGGCCGTGGCCCTGCGGCCAGAGGAGAGGGGATGGGGGAAGTGAGGGCAAAAGAGAAAGCGGATGTACCAACTTGTGCCCCAACTTCAGTTGCATGCCCATTGGTCAATTCAACACCCCTGTGGTAAAATCTCTACCAGAACCCGCACCCGGTAGCACAACAGAATGGTGTGAGGCGCCTGCAGGGGAGTGCCTGGGATGGCCAGGGGAGCAGAAAAAGGGCCACCGCCGCAAAAACCTAACCACGCAGGAAGGGAGAAAAATGGCAACCCTATATGGAAGCATCGGTAAGTCTGTAAGGGTTCAGAAAGCAGAACCAAGTACAGCCGACAAGGTTCAAGACTATCTGGGCCGGTTGGCGGCCCATATACCAGCCGAAGTCGTGGCGGTGTACCTGCTGGGCAAGGCGGTCGCTCCCAACGAGCCCGTGCTGGGCATCTGGGGTATCGTCTGCTGGGTCATCGCCCTCGGTTTGAGATGGTGGGGCACCCAGGGGCCGGGGAAAGTCCTGAACGTCGTCATGACCACTCTGGCATTTCCTCTCTGGGCGATGGCGATCGGCGGGACGATCCTGGGGTTCACTTTTGGGGAGCAAATATCCATTCTGGCGGCGCTGGCGTTCGCCGTGGTGGCTGGTGCTCTGTACAACAATCAATAGAGGCCCTGCGCCGCTCATCATCTTGGTTCACGGATGGCTGATATGAGAAAGACCCTTGTTCCGTTTCTGCTGGCTGTAGGACTGAGCCTGCTGGCGGGCTGTCAGAGAGGAGCGACGCCGACCAGCAACGTTCCGACCGCGCCCCCAACCGTCACTCCGATACCTCCGACCCCCACTCCGACATCCGCAACGCCCACCTGCCGGGCCGTACCCTCCATCTTCGCCTCTCTGCCCGGCCCGAATGTCCCGCCGGTCACCGACGCGGACTGGGTGCGCGGCCCGGCAGACGCGCCGGTCACGCTGATAGAGTACTCGGACTTCCAGTGACCGGGCTGTGCAGGGGTAGAACCCCTGCTGGCGTTTCTGGAAGAAACGCATAAGAAAAACCTGAGGATCGTTTACCGCCACTTCCCGCTGATCAGCATCCACGATAAGGCCCAAATCACGGCGGAAGCCGCTGAGGCCGCCGGGGCCCAGGGTAAATTCTGGGAGATGCACAACCTGCTCTTCCAGCGACAACGGGAATGGGCTTCCCTCCCCGCCGCCCAGATGCCCCAAGTCCTGGTGGGCTACGCACAGGAACTGGGACTGGATGGGGAGCGCTTCCGCCGCGACCTGGAGAACCATACGTTCCAGGCGAAGGTAATGGAGCAGTACCAGGACGCAGTTGCGATGGGGCTATCGGGTACACCGTCGTTCATTGTCAACGGTCGGATATATCCCACCGACCAGTGGGGGATTTCCTACCAGGGGCTCAACGCGCTGATCAGCCTGGCCTTGCTGGAGCCCCATCTCTACAGCGCCCCGCCGGCCCGGCAGATTGACACAACCCGTCAGTACGCTGCTACCATTCGCACGCCCAAAGGGGAGATTGTGATAGAACTCTACCCCTCTCAGGCCCCGCTCAACGTCAACAGTTTCGTCTTCCTGGCCCGGGAGGGCTGGTACGACGGGACGACCTTTTTCCGCGTCATCCCCGGCTTCGTCGTCCAGGCCGGTGACCCGACCGGGACGGCGGCGGGGATTCCTGGCTTCCAGTGTGACGACGAAATCGGCAACCTGAAGTTTGACGCGGCAGGGGTCGTGGGAATCGCCAACGCCGGACCCAACACTGGCAGCAGCCAGTTCTTTATCACGCTAGCCCCTCAACCCGACCTGGATGGGCGCTACACCATTATCGGAAAAGTAGTGAAGGGTATGGAAATTCTCCAGGCGCTGCCGGAGCGGAATCCCGCTGACCCAACCGCCCCGCCGGGGCTATTGATTGAGGAGGTGCAGGTAAAGGAACGCTAAACGGCGAAGCGCTCCAGAGGCAATTCTCTGAGTGGATTGCCCTCTGGCACCCGCATTCTCCGTCACGTCATATGCAACTTTTAGCACCGTCCAATGGCACCATCAAGCGGCTCTCCAAACCGACCTCCCTTTGCTCAACTTCTGGGACTGTTGAGCATCCTTGCTGGCAGCCTGGTTGTCGCGGGTGGCGTGGGGCTGGCTGTCCTGCTGGTTCTCAGCACTCAACTCCGGGATGGCGGGACAGACATCAGTGAGATGGCCCTCCCACAGGCCGTCGCAGTGGGGGTATTGGGCGTATGCCTCGGCCTGGTCCTGATCGCTGAGGGGATACGGAAGCGAAGGAGTATCCCCCCCATACCTTTCCGCCCCCGGCAGTCCGGCTGGCTCTGGCTGGCTTTCGCCGCCCTTCTGGTTGTCGGGACGGTGGCTTCGCTGTTGGATACCCCGCCGTTCCTAATGGCCCTCTTTCATGCGCCGACCTTGCTCCTCCTGCCCGCCCTGTTCCTCACTCTGGTCGGATGGGGGTTGCGCGGGCGCGACGTTTCATGGTCGGACGTGAGCGGTGGGTTGCTGGGAGGCGCTCTCCTGGGCACGGGCGCCGCTCTGGTGATAGAGGCCGTCCTGGCAGTCTTCCTGGTTATTGGCCTGTTTGCGCTGGGGTTACTTCCTCAGGAATGGCTTCAGCAGGCGCCGCAGGCGTTCATTACCGGGGAAACTCCCTTTCCCACTGAAATGGAGGACCTGCTGGAGCAGCTCACCCCATCGCTGATTCTCGTTGCGCTGATCTTCATCGGCGGACTGGTGCCGCTGGTGGAAGAGGTCACCAAAACGCTGGGCGTGGGGTTGGCGGGGCTCTGGCTCCGTCCCTCTCCGGCCCGGGCGTTTCTGCTGGGCGTGGCCTCCGGTGCAGGGTTCGCTCTGGCGGAGAATATGCTCAACAGCATCTTCGTCGGCCCTGCATGGGGGCCGGGCATGCTGGCCCGCCTGGCAGCCACCGTGATGCACTGCGCCACCGGCGGCCTGATGGGCTGGGGGTGGGGTCAGTGGTGGGCTGGACGGCGGCCCTGGCGGCTCCCGCTGGCCTTCGCAGGCGCAGTGATGGTCCACAGCCTGTGGAATTTCTGCGCGGCCGTGATAGCCCTGCTCGGTCTATCGGTGCTGACTCGGGCTGATGACTTGGTATGGGCGGGGCTGGCCGGCCTCTTAATGCTGACCCTGCTGGGCCTGCTATCCCTGCTGGCTTGTGCGGTCACGGCCGCCCTCCTCTGGGCCAGCCATCGCCTGGGGCAGTCCTCTCCTGCCTGACGCTTTCCGCTTCACTTCATATTTCACGTTTCACTTTTCACTTTTCACGTTTCACTTTTCACGTTTCACGTTTCACTTTCCCATTTCCCGCTATGTCTCGCTGGCTCTCCATCCGCAACCGAACGCGTGGCACGACCCTCCCGGTGCGGGCGCGGTGGTGTGCGTCCTTCCTGTGCCGCCTGCGCGGGCTGACCTTCCGACGACGGTTGCGGCCGGGAGAGGCTCTCCTGCTGGTGGGTGCGCGGGAGAACCGCGCAGAGGCGGCTATCCATATGCTCTTCGTCTTTTTCCCCATCGCCGCTATCTGGCTGGACCATACCGGACGGGTAGTGGACGCCGTCCTGGCCCGCCCGTTCCGGCTCTTCTATGCCCCACGCGCTCCCGCCCGGGACATTCTGGAGGGCCCGCCGGAACTGCTGACGGAAGTATCGGTGGGAGATCTCCTGGAGTTTGGGTGATTCCTATATGGCCGCTGCCCATCACCATCCCCACTGGACTCGCTGGGTTGCCCTCGCACTGGCCATTCTGGTTATCGGTACCTATATATTCCTCACCCCGCCGGGCCTGCTGAGCAAGACGGACTGGGTATCCGCCGCTGTCTGCCACCGGATTCCCTCCCACTCCTTCTTTTTTGCCGGACGGCCATTGCCGCTCTGCGCCCGTTGTACGGGCACCTTCTTGGGCGCGCTGACCGCGCTGTTCGGCCAAGCCGTCTTCCTGCGCCGCCGGGGGACCTCTTTCCCGCCACCGGCTATCATCGTTCTGCTGGTCGGTTTTATCGGGATTATGGGCATAGATGGCCTGAACTCCTACGTGAACCTGATGCGGGGGGCTCCGCTGTTCTATGAACCCCGCAACGAACTCCGTCTGATCACCGGCGCGCTGAACGGACTGGCACTGGGCGCGCTCCTGTGGCCGATGGTCCATTTCACCCTCTGGCGCAATCCGCTCCCCGAACCGGTCATCCGGAATGGGAAAGACCTGGGCATCCTGCTCCTGATGGAGGCAGGTGTGGTGGCCCTGGTGCTGAGCGGCTGGCCCGCCCTCCTGTACCCGCTGGCCCTGGCCAGTGCCCTGGGCGTCCTGACCTTGCTGACTCTGACGATGACAATCATCGTCGTCATTACAGTCGGGCGGGAGAACCGGTACGAGCGCTGGAGGGACGCCCTTACCCCTCTCCTGGTCGGGCTGGCTCTGGCCTTCCTGTTCATCGGTCTGGTGGACCTCGTCCGCTACGCGCTGACCGGCACCATCACCGGGGTCCCGGGGCTGGAGTGAAGAATGAAAGTCCCGAAAACGCGCCGTCTTCCTTTCCATTTCCCTACGCCCCGGGTCTCATGGTCGGCCTACCGGACCGCTCTCCTGATGTTGCTCCTTGCCGTTGCGGTTGGTCTGAAGGGCGAGGGGGCGCCGCCGGGCGCACTGGAGACCCGGGCGGACCGGCTGGTCGCCGACCTCCGTTTTGACTTTTGGGGCTGGGAGGCGAAGGCCCTCTGGACAAAGCTGACCCTCTGGCTCCTGCAACCGCAGCGGTATATGACGGAAGCCGACCGATGCCACTTTGTACGGGATTGGGTGGAGCGCGTGGGCGAGGCCCGGCGGCTGGAGGGAAAAATCAATGAAGCCTACACAGACCCGTCCGTTCAGGACCCCCTCAAAGCCACAGAGCAGATACGGGCCGAAAGGGACCGGGTGCGCCGGGAGATCGCCATCCGGCAACCCATCGCGGAGGCCATCATAGAAGAACAGGTCGGCGTGGTGTTGGCCCGGGACGCCTCTGGCATCCTGGGCCAGCCGGCTCCCCCAGTCGGCATCCACATCACCCCGCTCCCCTACGTCCTTATCGCCTCTCTCCGGGAACGGATCACCGTTATCTACCAGGCCGAACTGGCCCCAGGACTCACCGCCGACCGCGCCGACGCGCTGGAGGACCAGATAGACCAGTCCCTCAACGCCTCCTCGCTGGTGACGCCTATCGGGGGGATGTCGGCCTGGCCCGCAATGGTGCTGGAGTTTCCCAGCCTGGAATGGTGGACGGAGGTTGCGGCCCACGAGTGGACCCACCATTACCTGTACTTTTTCCCCCTGGGCTGGGAGTACGAGGAGAACTGGGAAGCGCGGGTCATCAACGAGACCGTCGCGTCGCTGGTTGGTTGGGAGATCGCCCGCCGGACCCTCGTCCAGTACTACCCCGACCTGGCACCGTCGAAAAAACCCTGGGCTGAGGAGGAAGAAGAATCCTCTACCCCGCCCCCTCCGCCCCCTGACCCTACCGCTTTTGATTTCAACCGGGAAATGCACGAGACGCGCATTCGGGTGGACACTCTGCTGCTTCAGGGGCGAATAGAGGAGGCGGAGAAATATATGGAACGCCGCCGCCAGTTTTTCTGGGAGCGTGGATACCGCATCCGCAAACTGAACCAGGCCTATTTTGCTTTCTACGGCTCCTACGCCGCCACACCAGTGGGCGCGGCGGGGAAAGACCCCGTCGGACCGGCAGTCCGACGGGTCTGGAAAATGGCGGCAGAAGCCCCCCGCCGTTTTCTGCAGCAGGTGCGCAGCGTCACCTCGCTGGACGAACTACTACAACGGCTCTGGGAATAACGGGCCAGGCCTTTCCGGAA
>DAOTWK010000194.1:0-2987 GCA_034435815.1 Anaerolineae bacterium
GCGGTGGGCCCCCAGCGAACTTCCTGCCGGTCAGCCCCTGCGTCCCCCGCAGCCCCTCTTCCGGAAACTGGAAATGGAGGAAGTGCGGGCCGTCTTCGGCCTTTAATCCCAACCTCCCACAGGTTGGAAACCTTCGGGAGGTTCTACTGTGATTTTGAGAAAGGAGCAAAGTGATGCGGAATTGGATTCTCCTCGGTGGAGCGCTGCTGGTGCTGGCCGCAATGGCCTGCTCCTTGCCCGGCCTGAGAACGCCGTTGCCGGGTGGCGAGACGCAGAAGGTCCTGTTCCAGGACGACTTCAGCGATCCCAAATCGGGCTGGGAAGCGGGGGAGTACGACGCTGGCGAAGTGGGCTACGGCAATGGCTACTACTACGTCATTTCCTACGGAGATGGTAGCACGATGTGGGGCGTCGCCAACCGCTCCTTCACCGACGTGGTGATAGAGGTGGATGCCGCTCAGGTCTCCGGCCCCGCCAACAACAACACCGACTACGGCGTCATCTGCCGGACAGCGGACCCGGAGAGCGGAACGGGCTACTATCTGCTCATCTCCGGTGACGGCTATTACGCCGTTGTCAAGGGGACAGACGAGGGATATGACTGGCTGGTGGATTTCACCGAGTCCAGTGCTATCCGAAAAGGGAATTCGTCCAACCGCATCCGGGCCGTCTGCAACGGCTCCAAACTGAGCCTGACGGTCAACGGAACACTGCTGGCGGAGGTGGAGGATTCGCAGTTTACCAGCGGCGACATTGCCCTCACCGCCACATCCTACGAGAACACCCCGACCGAAGTCCGCTTTGACAACCTGGTGGTCACGGCGCCATAAAGCGGGGCAGGGAATGCTGGTCCTCCTCTCCCCCGAATCCCTCCTCTCTCCCGCTTGTCATTTGGCGGCGCGAGAGAGGGAATGAGGGGATTCGGCGGCGTGCGGCTTCGCCGTCCGCTACCCAATCTCTTTTGTGGCTTGCCAAAATTGCCAAACCCCGTTATAATATCGGCGCATTCGGGGCGTAGCGCAGTCCGGTTAGCGCGCAGCGTTCGGGACGCTGAGGTCCGGGGTCCAAATCCCCGCGCCCCGACCAACAACAAAATGCCAGGCACTTCCGGAAGTGCCTGGCATTTTTACTTGCAGTGGGATGAGGGGCGCGGCGGCTTCGCCGTCGCGCCCCTCTGCATCCACTACCCGAACCGCGCCTGATTGAAGGCCCAGAGGGCCACAAAACCGAACGCGCTCACGATGTGCCAGGTGGCATGATAGGCCAGGATGCGGAAATCCACTTGCTGGTTGGATGCCGTCGCCAGCCCAAGCCCCAACAGAAAGATGCCTGTCATCAGGTAGAGAAGGGGACGGGCGTGAGGCGGGATGCGGCTCAGCCGCGCGTAGAGCAACCCCACTCCCACAAACGCGTTGAGAATCAGCAGGACCTCCCCGACGTGGAAGCCGCCGAAATCCCCGAAGGAGAGCGCATTGACCCGGGATAGCGGCCCGACAGCCAGTTTCCAGGCCAGGAACAGCAGGATGAGCATTCCCGTCGTCCCCGCGACCCGCCAGCGAGTCCGGCGACTGTAGTAATCCCCCAGGACCGCCACCTGGATCAACCACACCAGAAGCAGATTGGTGCCGATGTCAAAGAATCCCGCCGTCAACGTCTCCCCGAAACCGTGATACCAGACGGTGGGGATGCCGGTGATGAGCACCCCGGCATAGACGAACCACCAGCGCCGGGGCTGAGGGGCCATGAATGCCGTCAGGACCAGCAGGAGCAGGCCGGAAAGGACGATCGCGTAGGCGGAAACCGCGTTGGCCAGCGCCCAGGCAGGAATGGAGTCCACGGGAGCCCTCCAAGTTGTGAGTCGGAGAATCCAGGATGCGAGATGCAGGGCGCTCCCTATTTTTTATGCTCCCTGCTCCACACCCCCTACTTCTCCCCCCGCAGTTCCTTCAGTCTTGCCTCCCACTTAGCATAGAGTTTGTGATAGGTCGCTTCCGAGATGGCCCCGCTGGCCAATTGGGCATCCAGATTATCCAGCAACGCCTGAACTTCCTCTGCTGTCTGCGGGGTCTTAGGGGCCGCTGGCGCCGTCGCTGCTGGCTCGCCGGGCTGCGCGGGCTTCTGCATGGCCTGAGTCATCATCTGGGCCATAGTGATTCCCATCGCTGCGCCGGCCCCCAGGCCGACTCCGGCGCCCGTCAGGCCGCCGGCCCCGCCCTGTTGGGCTGCCTCCCGCATCCCCAGCGCCGCCTGATACTTCAGGTAGGCATCCATGTCGCCGATGGCGCCCATCGCCGCCGCTTGGTCAATCGCTTTGGCCGTCTCCTCCGTCGGGCTGATGGATTCAATGTAGACCGACTTGAGGAGCAGTCCCCGCGCAGCGAAGTCCGGCTCCGCCTTGGCCCGTACCCCCATCGCCAGTTCTTCCACCATCGCCGGGATGTCCAGGATGGAGCGGCCCAACTCGCCCAGCAGGTCGGTCAGTTTAGTGATGATGATGCTGCGCAGAAACCGTTCAATATCGGCGGTCCGGTAGAGCCGCTGCGCGCCGACAATCTGGTTGACGAAGAGTTGCGGCTCGGCGACCTGCATAGCGAACGTACCGAACGCCCGCAGACGGGCCATCCGCAGGACGGCATCCCGGATGGTGATGGGCTCCGGTGTCCCCCACTTCAAGTTCAGAAATTCCCGCGTGGAGACGAAGTAGACTTCCGCTTTGAAGGGAGTCTGACCGGAGAATGCCTTGCCGATGAGATTCACCAGCAGGGGGATGTTCGCCGTGGTGATGGTGTGCCGCCCCGGCCCGAAGACATCCAGAGCCTTCCCATCCCGAAAGAAGACGGCGGCCTGGCTCTCCCGGACGATGACCTGGGAGCCGATCCGGAAGTCCCCGGAACCCTGCTCCGGAAAGCGCCGGACGATGTCGCCGGCCATCTCATCCGGTAGTTCAATAATGTCAAAAACCCGTGCCATTGTGCCTCCTTTTCGCG
>DAOTWK010000195.1:0-2742 GCA_034435815.1 Anaerolineae bacterium
CGGAGCCGACCGATGACTTTCCCGTTTTCTATCCCGGCGATCTCAAACTTGAAAATCTCCGCCATCGTGATAATGTCGCCTTCCATCCCCTCTATCGCCGTGATACTGACCACTTTCCGGGTACCGTCGCGCAGGCGCTCCAACTGGATGATCAGGTCCAGCGCGCTGGCAATCTGCTCCCGGATGGCCCGGTGGGGGAGATCCATCCCGGCCATCAGAATCATGTTCTCCAAGCGGGCTAATGCATCTCGCGGGGAGTTGGCGTGGATGGTGGTCATAGAACCTTCGTGGCCAGTGTTCATGGCCTGGAGCATATCAAACGCCTCAGGTCCCCGGCACTCACCGACGATAATCCGGTCCGGCCGCATCCGCAGACTGTTAATGACCAGGTCGCGGATGGTCACCTCGCCCCGGCCCTCAATGTTGGGAGGGCGGGATTCCAGTGTGACCACATGCTCCTGCTGCAACTGCAACTCCGCCGCGTTCTCAATGGTGATGATCCGCTCATCGTTGGGAATGTAGCCAGACAGAACATTCAGGAACGTCGTCTTCCCGGTGCCGGTGCCGCCAGAGACCACGATGTTTAACCTGGCATGCACGCAGGCTTTGAGAAACTCCATCGCTTCGGGCGTGATAGAGCCCAGTTCAATCAGTTTCTCGGCGGTCAAAGGAATCTTGAAGAACTTCCGGATGGTCAGTACTGGACCGACAAGGGAAAGGGGGGGGATGATGGCGTTAACGCGCGAACCGTCGGGCAGGCGAGCATCCTGGTAGGGGACGCTCTCATCTATGCGCCGGCCGAGGGGAGCAATGATCCGCTCTATAATGCGCATCAGGTGCTCCTCGGATTCAAAGGAAGCGGTGGTGCGCTCAATTTTGCCGTACCGTTCCACATAAATATTTTTGGGGCCGTTGACCATAATTTCGGTGACGGTGGGGTCGGCCAGGAATGGCTCCAATGGCCCGAGCCCCAGAATCTCCGCCACAATCTGCTCAAAGAGCCGCTCCCGCTCAGCCCGACTGAGGACGATGCGCTCCTCAGCCAGAATGTTCTCAAACATCTCCCGGATGGTGCGCCGGACCTCGTCCTGTCGGCTGACATCCATCGTGGGGTCCAGTTCGTCTATCAGTTTGTTCTGAATGCGAGTTTTCAGGTCGCGATAGGTGTCCCGCAAAGGAGATGGAGCGGTCGTCGGACGAGGGGACGGCGCAGCAGGCCCCGCCGGTCCCGCCGGTGCTGTCGGTGGCTGGGTCCCTTTCTCAATTCTTCTGAGCAACGACATGGCTTACTCCTCCGTCTTGTATCACTTATCGCATAACTCTCCTACGACAAGACATTGTTCCGCCGGCAATGGGAGTTCACCCGAGAGTGCTTCCACAAGATGAATATTAGCCGTGTGTCCTGTGAACCCGTCGGCCCCGGAACGATGTATTGGCATGACACATACCGCTTATCGTTTATCGCCGGTGATCTGTCGTCCGTCGTCGGTGGTCCATCATCTCAACTCAAATCCCCAACGCCCGGCCCAGAAGACGACGGCTGACCTCCACCGATGGCTCTTCTTCTTCTGCTTTGCGGAACTGACTCAGCCGTTCCAAAACCCCGGCGGCCAGGTGGACGAAAGCCTGGCCAATGGGCCGGCTGGCTTCTTCGGTCGCGATGGGAAGGCCCCGATTGGCCGCTATAATACCGGCCCGTTCGTCATAAGGAATATGGGCCAGCGCAGGGATCAGCGCCCGTTCAATCTGATCCAGCCGCAAGCCCGTCTTCCGGTCTGAGTGATTGATCACCAGGCCGATCTTCTCCCGGGAATAACCCAGCCGGTCCGCCAGTTCCAGGAAGTGACGGGCATCCTTAATGTCCGGGATCAGGGGAGTGATGACCATCAGAATCAGGTCTGCCCGGTCCAGGAACGTCAGGGTCAACTCGTTCAGCATGCTCCAGGTATCCACCACTACCAGGTCAAACTCCGAAAGGAGGCCGTCCAGGATCGCGTTGATGCGGCGGCTCCCCTCAGCCATACCCCCATCGGCACCGATGAATGCCTCCGCTGCCTCCGGGTGCGGCGGGGCCAAGAGAGCCTTGATGCCCGAAGCGTGAGGGGTCAGCACGCTGGTCAGCAGATCGGTATCCATCTCTTCCACCCGCACAGCCAGATCGGCGATGCTGCGGGTGGTTTGAAGGTTGAGCATAACCCCCACGTCGCCGAACTGGAAACTGCCATCCATGATGGCGACTTTTTGGCCCGCGCCCAGGCGAGTCTGGAGGGCGACGGCCAGGTTGACAGCGACCGTTGTGCAACCTACCCCACCTTTGGGGGAGAAGACGACGACCAGTTGCCCCTGGCGGCCTGCTACAGGACGCCCGACCGGGCCCGCAGTGACCGCCTGGAGGGGGGCCATCCGGGCCGCCTGGGCCTGACCGATTTCGTAGACCCGGCGGATGGTGGCCATCAACTCATCTCCGCTGGGGGGCTTGACCAGGAAATCGCGCGCGCCCGCAGCCATCGCCCGGCGCATATACCCGGTCTCCCCCTGGACGGAGAGGATGACAATCTGCGCCGCAGGCACTTCCCGCACAATCCGCTCGGTGGCCGTGATCCCGTCCATCCCGGGCAGGTTGATGTCCATGATGACTACATGGGGGACCAGTTCTCGCGCTAATTGGACGCCCTCCTCGCCCGTGGCTGCCGTGCCGACCACTTCTATGTCCGGCGCAAAAGAGAGCAGCTTGCGCAGGTT
>DAOTWK010000196.1:0-8754 GCA_034435815.1 Anaerolineae bacterium
GGCCGCGCGCGGCACCCGCAGCGTCACCGTCCGCGCCGCCGGGTCCACGATGACTTTGAAGGAGACGCCCGTCACCTGCTTCGGCGCGCCACTCTGCGGGTCCGGGGCCAGAATCTGCGGCGTCCAGCCCTCCGCCCAGACGGCTACATCCCAGCCGTTGCCCGCCTCCAGCGCAGCGTTGCGGCCTGGCAGAAGGAGCCGCGCGCCCGTTCCGGCGCCGGGGTCTTTGTCCACGTAGACGTCCAGCGTCTGAAGGGCCAGATTGTTCGGCGACCCCCACGGGTTGGGGATAGGGCCGTAGAAGGCGAACTTGAAGACCAGGTTCTTCTCGTCGTAGGCGACGGTGAAGGACTTCAGGTCGAAGACCTGGGGCCTGAAGACGGAGTCGGTGGGGTAGGTGTAGGTGCCGGGGCCGTGGTCGTCCCCCTCCGGGTCTTCCACCGTCAGAACTGCCGTGTAGCGGCCCAGGTCGGGGAGGACGACCTGCGCGGGCCCACCGACGGGCAGGATCAGGCCCGCCGGGGTGAGCATAACCACCAGCCGCAGGTCGTCGCCGGCCTCCAGGTCGCCCAGGGCTTCCCAGGGTATGGCGGCCTCAAAGGCGTTGGGGCCCATGGCGGCCGCTCCGACCGCTCCGGCGGCCTGCCACTCAGACTTGACTGGCCGGTAGGCCGTCAGGGCCCGCCCGTCCCACTCAAAGAGATGGGTGGCCGCGATGCCCGTGAGCCGCGCCTCTTCGCCCTCGGCCGCGCGAGTAAAGGGGGAGACCTCCGCCGCGCGCGGGGAGACGATGTACATCCCGATGCGCGTTCCGGCGGGCTGGGGCTGCCGGAAGGCCACCCGGACGTAGAGGTTGCGGGCGTCAAAGGCGTAGGCCAGGTCGGCACCGGCGGCCTGAGAGCCGCTGGTGAACAGGGCGGCACCGGCCCACTCGTCTGGCCCGACGCGGCCGTCTACCGTGGGCGACAGGAGGCCCTGAACCTCCTGGTCGGCCCGGACGGGTTTCTTGGGGATGATGGGGACGTCCACAAAGGCCGGCACCGGCTCGCCCAGCGACTCGTATACCTTCCTCAGCAGGGCCCGGAAGCCCTCGTCAAAGTACTCGTCCTGCCCGGAGTCCTGGTCGGCCCCGTACCACCAGAACCAATCCGACCCCTCGGCCAGGTACATATAGTCCAGAGCCTGAGCAATCGCCTCCGGCGGGGCGCTGCGGGTTTTGGAGATGTCGTACTTGGAGAGGTCGTAGCGGGTCTGGACCAGGTAGTTCCAGGCCTGCCGTTCCTCCGGTTCGCCGATCCAGGTGTCGTAGTTGGCGCTGAACCAGGCGCCAGGGAAGAGGCGGTCCAGCGTCCGCTGTTCGGGGAACATCGCCAGGTACTCAGAAGGCGTCACCGTCTTGATGGTCTGGCTTTGGGAGAGAAGCCGGTACAGGGTGTGGAGAAACTCCTTGCCGTCGTTGTCGTAGTATTCCCAGGCGTTCTCGCCGTCCAGAATAATGCTGACGATATGGGGGCCGGGGGCGCCCTCTTCTTTCAGACGGGCGCGGATGTTCTCCAGGCGGTTCATCAGGTCTTGGGCGGCTTTCTCTCCGGGCATGCCGGAGTAGGTGAAGCCGATTTTGTCCGAGAGGGTCCAATCCCGGAAGAAGACGGCGACGCGCTGGTTGCCCTTGCCGACGTAGTAGGGCCGGTAGAGGGCGTCCGCTTCCTGGACGGTCTCTTTGAAGTCACGGGTGAAATCGCCGATGCCCAGAGACTGGGCCAGGACAGGCTCGCCGGTAGCCATCCAGATATATCCGGCCTTTGCGACCAGGGGGACAATCTCCTGGGCGACGGCACCCTCACTGGGCCAGAGGCCGCGGGGCTTCTGCCCGAAATGAGCCTGGTAGATTTCCACGCTGCGCTGCAGGTGGACGATGGCATCGTTGGGGTAGGAGAAGCGCTGGGGCATCTCGGCGCCGGGATTGCCCTCCAAGGCCAGGTTGGTGTCGTAGATGAGGGGCAGGATGGGGTGCGCGTAGGGGGTCGTGGTGACTTCTATCTGGCCCTTCTCCTGGAGTTCCCGGTGGATGGGGATGACCTGGGCCATAACGCGGCGGACCTCGTTGAAGAGGACGGCCTTATCCTCCTCAGAGAAGCCGTGGTCTTTGGCGACCAAACTCCGCAGGGGCTCCTTTGCCAGGTCGTCGGGGTCCATCCAGGCCAGGTTGAACCAGACCTGCAGGTCCCGGAAATCCTGTTCGGTGAAGGTCTCCAGCGCGCGGGCGATGGCCTCGTCGTCGGTGCCGCCGCGCTTATCCAGCAGCGCCTTGTAGCCGGGATAGCGCCGGATGACGCGGTCCCAGTTGGCGTCAAAGAAGCGGCGGAGGATGAATTCTTTCTCCTCGGGGGTCAACTCCGAGGCCGGCTTCTCCGCCAGCACCCAGTACCGGTCCTTCGCGCCGTTCTGGACGAAGTCGTCCAGTTGGCGGAGAAGGACGGGGGTCAGGTTGAAGGTGACGTGGACGTTGGGATACTGGGCGACAGTCGTCGCCATATCGTAGTAGTCTTTGGTGGCGTGGACGCGTACCCAGGGGCGGGTGTAGATGCCGTTCTCGTCCTTATAGTAAAGAGGCTGATGCTGGTGCCACATCAGGTTGAGGTAGAGAACTTCCTCCGTCGTTGGCGGCGCGGTGGTGGGGACGGGGACGGCTTCGGTGGGTTGGGGCAAGATGGTGGGCGAAACCGTCGGGGCGCCGCAGGCTGCCAGAAGGATGGATAGCAGGACCAGTATACTGAGCATCGGAAACAGTTTGCGTGACATGGTCAACTCCTTCATCGGACGCGGGTTTTCTATTGACTAATGTAGCGCAGGCCGCCGGGCCTGTTGAGCGAGAATGCAGGCGGACGACCTGCGCTACACAGGATGCAAGATGAATCTTGCGCTACGTTATCCTTTCACCGAACCCAAAGTGAGGCCGGAGATGAGCCATTTAGACGAATACAGGAAGAGGGCCATCACCGGGATGGCGATGAGCACCGAGGCAGCGGCAAACTTCCCCCAAGAGACCGTGAACTGCTGGGCGTAGGTCCAGATGCCCAGGGGCCAGGTGAAGAGTTCGTTCTTCTGAAGGACCACCCGCGCCACCAGGTACTCGCTCCAGCCGCCCATGAAACTGAACAGGAAGGCGATCGCCAGAGAGGGGCTGGAGAGCGGCAGGATGATGCGGGTAAAGGTCATCATCCGGGAGGCGCCGTCAATGAGCGCGGCCTCTTCCAGGTCCACCGGGATGGTATCGTAGTACCCTTTCAGCATCCAGATAGTGAGCGGCACCGAGGAGACCGAATAGGCGATGATCAACCCGAGGGAGGAGTTGATCATTTTCAGCTTCGCCAGCATGATGTATAGCGGAAGCAGCAGCATGCCCGCCGGAATCATCTGGGTGGTAAACAGGAAAACCAGACCGGTGGACCGACCTTTAAAGCGGAAGCGGGAGAACGCGTAGGCGCTCACTGCCGCCAGCGCGACGCTGATGATGGAGGTGACCATAACTACGGAGAAGGAGTTCCAGAGCCAGAGGAAGAAATCAGACTTCCGGTTCTTCTCCGGTGCGCCAAAGATGACCTCCCGGTAGTTATCCAGGGTAGCGTTCTCCGGGATGATGCGCAGGCTGGTGGTCAGGAGGGTGTCGTTGGGGCGCAGGGAAATGGTCACCACGCGTAGTACCGGGTAAACGGAGATAGCGCAGGCGATAATCAGAAGCAGGTGAATCAACAGCCGCTTGAAGGGGCTATCGCCGCGCGCCCGGAAGAAGAACCAGCGGTAGAAACGAGTCAGAATGTTTTGTTTCTTCATCATGTCCTCCCACCTATTCGGTTGCCGATTTCAGTCCGCCGGTCACCCGTAGATACACAATCGTGAAGCCCAGCAGGATGAAGAAGATGACCAGCGCGAACATGGCGGTGAAGCCATAGCGGTAGAACTGGAACGCGGCCTTGTACATAGAGGAGACCAGGATGTCTGTCTTCTCCTGCGGGCCTCCCTGGGTGATGAGCCAGATAACGTCAAACTTATTGAAAGTCCAGATGACGCCCAGGATGACGGCGGGAGTGAGCACGGGGCGCAGGAGTGGCATGGTGATGTTGCGGAACATCTGCCACCTGCTGGCACCGTCTATCTCTGCGGCCTCGTAGTACTCGTGGGAGATGCTCTGCAAGCCGCCCAGGATGATGACCGCCATAAAGGGGATGCCCAGCCAGATGTTGGAAATCAGGATGGAGACGAAGGCCCAGAAGGGGTCTTGTTTCCAGGAGACCGGGCCGATGTTCTCCGCCAGCCAGGAAAATACTGGCGAAAGCAGGGCAATCTTGGTGCTTAAGTCGGCAAAGAAGTTGTGGATATTATTCAACATAATGTTGAAAAACCCGTAGCGCAGGTCAAACTCGTTGCGCAGGGCCATGGCCGCGATGGTGGTCGGGATGGCCCAGGGGAAAACCAGCAGGGTCCGGTAGAAGCCCTGCAGTTTCATCGGCCGGTGGAGAAGAAGGGCCAGCACCATACCGCCCGTGACGTGGAAGGTGACGTTAATGACGGTCCACAGGACCGTCCGCCCGAGAACCTCAAAGAACTTGGCGTCCTTCGCGACGTTGCCCGTGAACAGGGTCACTAAGTTCTGCCAGCCATATTGCAGGCCATAGGAGGCATTCTTGGTCGCCTGGGTCCCCAGAGACGCGTTGGAGAAGGCCAGTTTGATTTCAAAAAGGAAGGGGTAAATAATCAGGAACAGGACGCCGACGAAGGCAGGGATGACCAGGAGGTAGGCCAGTCCAGTCCGGCTGACACGTGGCTTGGTAATCCCCTGGATGAGGAAAAAGAGGAGACCCAGTACCACGAAGAGCAGGACGGCCGCGACCAGGGAGGCCTGCCCGGCGGGGGCAATCTTCATCGTCACCAGAAACTTCTGCAACGCGGCGAACCCCGTGGTGGGGAGCAGGACGAAATTCCTGAACGGCCCCTCAGGCAGGCGGATGAGGTCGGTCAGGTCAAAGAAGGCGATGACGAGCAGAAGGGTGAGCAATCCGAGGAAGCCCTGGATGAATCGGACGGTGACGGTGGTGATGGTGTGGGAAGGGCGGCGGAAGAAAATCTGATAGAAGTAAATTTCAATGAGGATCATTCCAGCGGCAATGGCGCCCAGGAACAGGGAGACTTCCCGGATACGGGAGAGGATCATTCTGGAGTTGAGGTTGATTCCGCTGGCATGGGGCGCGAACACGGCCCGCAGAATCAGGTAGAGGACTACCAGGCCGACAATCCAGAGAACAGTGGGAAGGTATTTGCGAAGGGTGCTGGCTTTTTCGCCCATGACTCCTCCCAGAAAGGGGTCATATTGGCAGCAGCGGATTTGCCGCCGATGCGAACACGACCTTTTCAGTTGTTATGAAAGGGGGGAGCGGGATTCCCGCTCCCCCCTTGGGAACTCCAGAGGTTACTTCAGGGTGGCGACGCACTCGTCGGCTGCCTTCTGAGCTGCCTCGGCCGCCTCCTCCGGGGTGATGGTGCCCGCCATCACGCCCTCCAGGTTGGGCCGCCAGGCGTCCCAGGCGCAGCGCATCTCGGGCGCCGCTGGCATACCCCGACCGTTGGCCAGGGCCGCCATGGAGCCGGCCAGGATGGGGTCGCTGGTGATGGCCGGGTCCTTCGCCACCTCTTTGTTGGAGGGCAGGCGCTTGAACTGGTCCAGCCAGCGCTTCTGGACATCCGCAGAGGTCATGAAGGTGATAAAGCGGACCACCGCATCCTTCTTGGCCGGGTCGTCCAGGACGCCCTTGTAGACCATGAAGTACTTGCCGCTGGTCATCTCGGTGTAGGGATTGCCCTTTATGGGCGGGACCGGGGCGACGCCCAGTTTATCGCCCAGGGCTTCCACGTAACTGCCGAGGGACCAGTCGCCGTTGATGATCATGGCCGCCTTGCCCTCTTTGAAGAGCGTATCGGCGCAGTTGTAGTCGCACTCCTGCGGGACCACGCCCTCGTCCTTGAGGCTCTTCACGAACTTCAGGTAGTTGATGAAGGCCTCGTTGTTGAACTGGGGCTGGTCGTTCTCATCCAGTGGCCAGCCACCGAAGGCTCCATAGAAGCCGGCGCCCCAGAAGGGCTCGTTCAGGTTGTAGGCGAAGCCCTGAATGTCGCCCTGGGTCAGTTCTTTGGCCTTCTGGATCAGTTCCTCAAAGGTGGCCGGCGCCTGGGGGATAAGGGCCTTGTTGTAGAGGAGCATCAGGTGGTTGCCGTAGTTGTCCGGCACACCCCAGAGGGTGCCCTTCACGACGGCGGGCTCCAGCGCACCGGGGAAGAACTGGTCCAGGAACGCCTGATCAAACAGTTCGGGGATGGGCGCGACGATGTCCAGCGCGCTGAAGGGGCCAGCAAAGTCGTTGGGCACGCGCACCACTTCGGGGGCCGCCTCGGCCAGCGCGGCGGTCTGGAACTGATCCCGCAGCGCCTCGTTCTCGTAGTGGGTGCGTTCCACGTCAATGTCCGGGTTGGCCGCCTCAAACTCGGCGATCAACTGGTCAAGGAACACATCCACTTCCTCGCCCTCCTGTTCCCAGAAGGAGAGGGTGACCTTCGTGGGCGCAGGCGGGACCGTCGGCTTGGCCGGCGGTTGGGTCGGCTGGGCCGGCGGTTGAGTCGGAGTCGGGGTGGCCTTCGGCGCGCACGCGCTCAGCACAAACGCGGCCACCAGCATCACGCTCAGTACGAGCCAGAGGGTCTTCTTCATTTTGCAATCCTCCTGTCAAATCTGAATTTTTGGAATGGAACGGTATCAGGATACAATTGGTTAGTTGGTCGGTTCATCGCTCTTTTTCCCAGGCATCCCTCCCTTCTGCTTCTCGCCCCTCCGGGGGGCGGGAATCGGATGAGCGTCACATCCGGCGCGGCACCTCGCAGATGACAGAGATGAACTCGGCGGTCCGGCGGACCAGCACCTCAATGGGCATCGGGTCCGAAAAGGTCCGCTCAAACATCGCCTGCAACTGGCGGGAGACTTTGACATATTCGGGAATGGACGGGCGGGCCCGGCCCAGGGGAATCATTTCCGAGACCCACGATAGGAGCGGTGCGCCGTCTGGAGAGACCAGCCGGTTAAACGAGGGGTTGGGCAGAATCTGCAGGAGTTCCCGATAACACTCGCCAATCTGGGTCGGGTCGGTGGCAAACCGGAGCACCTCCATCACCCGTTGAGGCCGGGAACTCTGGCGCAGAATGACATAGGAGGTCCCGCCAATGGTGGGGGCCGGATGGCCGCCCGGGACAGCCGGTGGAAGGACATATCCCACCCGTTCCTGAAACTCTCCATCTTCCCAACCACCGATTTCCCGGATCAGGTCGGCCTCGTAACTTCCGCCCAGGGCCATCACCGCTTTGCCGCTGGCAAAAAGCCGGAAAGCGGTATCCTCCCGGTAACGGATGACATCAGTAGGACTCACCCGGTGGGTTAAGACCAGTTCCCGGAGGAAACGGAGCGCCCGGCGGGTAGCGGCGCTATCCAACACTACCTCTCCCCGCTCAAACACTTCCCCTCCTGCCGACCAGATGAACGGCATAAGCATATAAATTGTTGCCTCTCCCCCTGCAGTACCCCCAGGGAAGACCAGCGGATAGGCGTAACCGTACCGTTCCCGCACCTGGGGCTGGAGGAAGTGACGAGCGACCTCTACCAACTCGTCCCAGTCCCTGGGGGGGAGCAGGCCTTCGCTCTCCAGCCAGTCCTTCCGGTACCAGAGCAACGAAATATCCGCCTTGACCGGCAGACCATACAGCCGGTCCTGGTAGGAGTTGGCGCTGACGAAGGCCGGATACAGGTCCTTGCCAAAAGTAGAATGGTTCCAGTGGGAGTTCAGGCTTTCCAGAGGATAGAGGAATCCCGCCCGGGCCAGCCCAGCCACCCAGACGCAGTCCACCATCGCCGCGTCGGGGGCGGTGCCGCTGCCCACAGCCGTACTGAGAAAGTCGTAGAGCCGGGTATGGCTGACCACTTCCACCTGGAAGGAAACCGGCTGTTGGGGATGGGTGGCATTCCAGGCCCTGCGGACATGCTCCAGCAGATGTGACCACCGGCTGTCGGAACACACCAACTGGATGGAAGTGCCTGCAGCAGCCTGGCGAGGAGAAAAGTCGTTCACAAAGGTGCCAGCCCCGGGGCGGCGGACCAGCACGCCTTCGTAAACCAGTTCCTTTAGCGCTTGGCGGACAGGGGAACGGCTGATACTGTAGAGCCGACAGAGTTCATCCTCGGTGGGAATCCGGTCTCCCGGCCTCCACAGGCCACTCTCTATCTGCTCCCGGATCAGGGTCTTGAGTTGATGATAGATGGGAACGGGGGAGTCCCGCTCAATCCTTCCCATTTCGGCCCCAGGATTTGGTATACTGGTATAATATTACACCAAAGTGTTTGTTTTGTCAAGTAGCGATCTGAGGTTGAGGGGCAAAAACCATATTCAGGCCCCACAGGTTGAATGATGAGGTGTGATCGGTGGATGCCCTTGCGGTTCAACAGGAAGAGCAGCGGCCTTCTAAGCCGCTGGCTGTGGGTTCAAATCTCACCGGGGGTGCTGAAAAAACAATGGCGCAGGGTGCCTGTATGGGCACCTTTCCGGCCTTACCCTTCATCCTCGCACCGTTCCTCTGCGTCTGTTTTGATTTCTTCCCACAGCCGGTCCAGTTCGGCGATGCCCATCTGAGCCATATCCAGGCCGCGCTGGCGGGCCAGTT
>DAOTWK010000197.1:0-7871 GCA_034435815.1 Anaerolineae bacterium
GCCGGAATTGGAGGCCATTCGGGAGCCCCTTTTGCTTCTGAATGACTACGCAGTGGACATTCGCTATCCCGGCGACTTCGCCATCGTAGTCAGCGGGGTACTCCTGCGCCTCCGCCAGGGCCTGCTGACCACCTCCCGAGCAGCCGGTGAAATAGGAGTATTTTGGGCCCGGACCATAGTAGGCGGTGATGATCTTCTTGGCGTTCACGGTCATCAGGTGGATCGCCCTATAGCCAAAGTCCACCCACAGGTCGGGGCGGTCTTCCATCCACTCATTGAGCACCGGGGCATCGCTCACATGGCCGCTATCGGTACTGGCCGTGGCATATCCCCTCGGTAGCGGGTCCACCATAGCAGGATATCTGATTTTTGAAATTTCCCATTGCGGGTCATCGTAGGCATTTGGCGAAATATCCTCCCTCACGAACGTTCTCGCTTACACCGCTCCGAGCCTTTGTCTCCCGCGCACTCACGCCGACGGCAAACTCACCGCGGCTCCGAGTTCAGCCGCCAGGTCCTGCAAATCCTTTAACACCTTGACCGGTATGGGAACGCCGGATTGTCGGTACTCGCGCTCCTTGAGCCATTCAATCTCCCCAGGCAGGTAGATACGGTCTACCCCCGGGGCGCGCGGAGAATTGCGAATCACGTCAATCAGCGACGCCATGTCTTTCGTGTACTCCGTCCAGTCGCTGAACGCCGTGATATCCACCGCCTGCATTACGAAACCAACCGACGCGCGACGACTCAGGTCGTGGAGCGAGGCCAGATATATACTGTAATCCGACCCGGTCAACACCCCGGCCAGGGCGTCCACCACCAGCGCCAGGCCGTACCCCTTCGGTCCACCGATCGGCAGTAGAGTCCCTTTCAGGGCAGCCTCCGGGTCCTCGGTGGGGCGTCCCTCGGCATCCAGGGCCCATCCCAGGGGAATCCGTTCGCCCTTGCTGGCGGCGGAGCGAATCTTCCCCCGCGCCACAATGGACGCCGCCATGTCCAGGACAATATCCACTTCCTGACCCGTAGGGATGGCCACGCTGATCGGGTTTGTACCGAGCACGGCGGTGGTGCCGCCCCAGGCGGCCATGCTGGGCGCCGCGTTCGTGGCCGCGATCCCGATCATCTTGTGGGGCAGGGCCATCATGGTGTAGTACGCGGCAATGCCGAAGTGATTCGCATTCCGTACCGCAGCAACCCCCACCCCCCACTGGCGCGCCCGCTCAATGGCCTGATTCATCGCGTACACACCCGCTACCTGCCCAAAGCCTCCCTGCGCGTCCAGCAGAACCGTGGCGCCCCGCTCCCGAACGACCCGGAGTTGGGTATTGGCTGTCATCAGCCCGGCCTGCACCCGGTGGACGTAGGCCGGCAGCCGGAGCACTCCGTGAGAGCCCACGCCGCGCAGGTCGGCCTCTACGGTAGCCTCCGCGATGATCCGGGCCTGATCCTCCGGCACGCCAACTTTCTGCAATATCCGCTCGCAGGCTTCTAAAAGAGCATCCTCAGCGACAAGAACTGTATTCCCTGCCATTTAATCATCCTCTCAGAGGGCCGAGAATATCTCGTCCAGTTCGGCATCCGGCACATCAAAGACGGTATTGTGGGGCGGGAGCGGCTCCCGCCTCATATACTCCGGTATCCGGGCATCCGCCGATGTGAGGCCCGCCCGCCGGTTGAACTCCAGTTCCATCTTCAGTACCGTCTTCTTGTACTCCTGGAGGTCCGCCACTGTCCACCCCCAGCCGAAGCGGCCGTTGATCAGGTCCACCATCAACTGAGGGTCGGCAAACACCGGCGGCCTGGCGAACAGGCACAATCCCGTGCTATCCAGGGAGATGACGTCCAACTGAAGCCGGAGCGATGCTTCACACTGCCCTGTGGCGGCCAGCGGATCCACCTTATCCCTGATGCCGAAAGCGTTCCCTGCGGTATGGTCCGCGCCCATCGGCGACGTAGCATAGGTCACCCCGTTGCCCTTCAGCGCGCGGGGGTCGTAGGCCGGCATAGCCTGCCCTTTGGCCGCGGGCACCCGGAAGACCCCCAGCACACGGCCTGTGACAACGGCCCCCTGTCCCAGCACCCGTCCCAAAACGCTGCCTGCCGCAATCTCGTTCAGGAGCGCCTCAAAACTGGCTGCATCGCCAAAGCGGGCCAGACCCGCCTCCGCCGCCACCCCCAGAGCGGCTCCGGTCTCAATGGAATCCAGACCCAGGTCGTTGCAGATGCGGTTCAGACGGGCAACCTCATCCAGCGTCCCGATGCCCAGATTGGATCCCAACATCCCGATGGTCTCATACTGGAGGGTGGCTACGATGGGCTTGCCGTCCGGGTCCACGAACTGGTTGCAGCAGGCGATGACGCAGTTGGCCATGCACCTTGTGCCGGCCTTGCCTCCCCGTGCCAGCGCGATCTCCCGCAACCGCGGGCCGGTCAGGTTCTCCACCCTCTCAAACCGGCCCGCGCTGAAGTTGCGCGTGGGAAAGGCGCCCATCTCGTTGACGGCCTCAACGATGGCCGAGGTCCCATACAGATGCATGGAACCCTGGCGGCCCGTCCGGGGGTTCTCGGCCAGTTCGGTGGCGAAGCGGCGCGCGGCGGCGCGGAACAACTCGGGGTCGGCCAGAGGGGGCGCCTCACCTCCCGATGCATCCAGCACAACGGCCTTCAGTCCCTTGCTGCCCATCAGCGCGCCCAGTCCGCCGCGCGCGGCCATACGGCTGACTTGCTCTTCGTACCCGGTGCAGGCGATGGCGGCGGCGGTCATCCGCATCTCACCGGCCGGGCCGATGGAGATGACCGTGCAATGCTCCCCCCACCGCTCCTGCGCCTTTGCAACCGTCGCGTACGTGCCCAGCCCGCGCCACTCATCGGCGGGGAGTAACTCCGCCCCTTGTCGGGATATATACAGCAGGTGCAACTTCCCATCCCCGGGCTGATCTTCCACCACCACGGCCTTGATGCCGAGGCGGGCCAGGTGGGAACCGGCGTCCCCGCCGCAGTTGGCCTCTTTGACCCCGCCGGTCAGAGGGCTCTTGCCGCCCACAGAGAGCCTCGCCGAACTGGATAGATTCGTGCCGCCCAGGAGACCGGGCGCCAGAATGAGTTTGTTATGGGGGCCAAGAGATTCGCATTGGGGTGGGACTTCTGTCAGCAGTACCTTTGCAATCAGGGCGCGCCCCCCAAAGCGCTCGTACTCGGGTGGGACGGGCTCCCAGTTCAGTTCCAGACGAGCCATGTTGACCCTCAAAATCTTCATGGCATGCTCTCCAGTTGTACAAAGTATTTGTTTGTTCTCGTGGTCAGAATGGTTCAGAAGAAGACTTTGTTGTCCCTTACTCCCTTTTCTCCCCCCCCTCTCTCCATAGCCTGCGGCCAGAGGAGAGGGAAGAAAAAGGGGGTTTGGGGCGGGCGGGGGAGCCGCCCCTCAAAAAATCTTCCCTATTTCCCCATGGGCGTTAGACGAAGGGGTATGTAGGTCAGCCCACCGCTGCCCGTTACGCCGACTGACTCTTTGGGCCGTTGGCCTGAGGACGGCCTTCGTCGTCTTTTCAGGAGGCGTCAACCTCCGTTGACGCCCGGTGCGAAAGCGCCTAAGAAGGCCGATTTTCAATCGGCGCAAAGGGCGGAGACTGAACCAGGCGTTAAGTTACGCTTATGTCCTATTTCCCCTCCCCTCTCCCGCCACAGGCGAGCGGAGCCCCTCACTCTCCTATAAGGGGGGCCAGTCTCCTCATCAAAGAGTTACTACACAGCGTCCGCAAGCCTTCCGTCCGCCGGAACGCGGGAGTCATCGGGCTGCGGAGCGCACGCTCATGGCGGATAGGCGATGGTGTAGATATGCCTGCCGCCGCGGAACGGCCCCTTGAGTACAGCCTCAATCTCTGCGGGGTCGCGCATGGAGACTTTGTCGGCTGGCGGCAGTTGCCCCGGCGGGAACCGCTCCAGAATGTCGTTGATCAGCCGGACCATATAGTCAAAGAGCGCGTTCAGGCCCGCCTCAGCCTTGGCAGGGTCGGCCAGCGAAGGCTTGCCGAGCACTCCTTCTGGCGTCATAATGACTTCCAGGCCACCGAAGCCCACCTGCTCGTGGCCTTTGATCGGAGCGTGATAGACATCGCCGCCCTTATCCACGTGATCGGGGGGCAGGAACCCATGGGGGGTCGTATCCACGGCCTTTTCCAGTTTGATCATCTCCGGGAAAAGGGCCATTGAGTAGGAACACTCCGCCTCGTCGGCGTGACGGAAGGGGGTCTCAAATGGCCCGCCGTGGGCTTGATCCTTCATGTAGTCGTGGATCACCGTCGGCCAGTGCAGAGAAATCAACAGGCATGGCACCTGGTATTTCTTGGCAAATTGATGAAGGGCCAGCGGAATTACCTCTTCCTGTCCGTGGCCGTTGAGGAGTATTTGTTTGCGGAAGCCCGCGTTCCAGAACCCGGCGATGATAGCCCGCAGATAGGCGATGAACGTATCCTCTGGAATGATAACGGTGCCCGGCATACCCAGATGATTGTGCGGATGGGAACCGTACCATACCGGCTCGGCAACGGTGCACCCGGTCGCCTGGGCCACTATTTCGGCCATCCGGGTCACCAGGAAGGTGTCCTCCCCAAACGGCTGAGCGTCGCCATGACACTCGGTGCTGCCTACGGGAATCAGGATGATGTCGTTGACTTTGAGCCGTTCTTCAACCTCAGCCTTGGTCATCGTCTGAAAATAAATGCCCGTCGGCTTATCCATGTGGCCGCCCGATGGCGGCAGTTTCCACCTGCCCATGTAACCCTCCTTACCATCTTCCACCCATCCACTCCAGGTCAGGGATGACCCGAACCATAACCATCTCGGGGTAACGTGCCAGGCACTTTGGAAATGCCTGGCACGTTCCCGCCATTTCAGGAAAAAAACCATTTTTGCCGTGGCGGCTACGCCACCACGGCAAAAACCCGGGCATCGCCGTTGTTAGGCATAGGGTATCCGCAAATCCGGATCGCCCCGCTTGGTCTGCTTCGCCTCTGGATAGTACTTGCTCACCATCTCCACGACGATAGCCGCCTGCTCAGCCATGCGCTTACCGTCGGCGGCGCTGGTGCGCTCTCCGTGGGCGCTCACCACCGAGTTACCTGTCTTCAAGTGGACCGGAGCGGCTACGCGGGCGATCTCGGGGGCTTCGTAGACGCGAATGAAACCACCCGACCCGGGTGGGTTGTCCGTATGGACGTCAATGTGGGCCTTTACAGCCGCCCGCAGAGCGGCAATCATGGGGAGTTGCAGGTCCCGCACGGGGTTGATGCTATCGGCCCCCAGATCCTCCAGCACTTTGAACGACGCCGGGTTGCAGTAGCCCATGTGCGCCGAGGCCTTGAAGATGATGTCCTTTGGCAGGAAGCCGTCCCTGCGCATCTGGCCCAACACCCAGAGCAGACCTTCGTCATAGACCACGAAGCCGCGGCACCCGATGTCAATGCCGCGTCGGATGTCCTCCACCGCGCGAATCAACTGCTCCATCCCGCGCAGGCGGTAGCTAATCCGCACGCCCTGGGGCGAGAGGGCAGTTGCGCTGGTATCGTAGGTGGCCCGCGGCCCCACCGAGAGGAGCAACTCCGCACCGTACTCGTGGCACAGGCGGCAGTACTCCTTCAGTTCCTGGCGCGTGTGTCGGAAAATACCATAGGTCTCCGTCACCCGGTTGATGGTGATGCCGAGTTTGTCGCTGGTCTCCAGCAGCGCGGCGACCGCCTCCGCCGAGTTCACCGTCGGCACCTCAATGCGGTAGACGGCCCCGTCGGGGAATCGGGCTTGCGACGTCGGGAGATCCCACAAGTCTCCCTCTGGCAGACCCAATGTCTTGATGTAACGCCGGATGTCCTCAAACACGTTGTACCTCCTTTGGTGAGATTAAGATGGATTGGATGCAAAGCCATTGGCTATTCATAGTGTTGCGGCAAGGGTGGGCTATAGACCCACACCAGTTTCAGCGGCTCGTCGCCGATATTTTCCAGGCGGTGCTTCTTGCCCGGGGGGGAGTAGATAGCGGTCTCTGGGCCGATTTCCCACTCCCCTTCTCCCTCAATCACCAGTCTGGCGCGCCCGCTGATGATGAACATGACCTCCTCGCAATCCTCATGGACATGGTCCGGGATCATGCTCCCGACCGCGGTGACGTTCAATCCCATAGAGACGCTCTTGGTGCCCACTGTCTTGGGGGCGAGGAGCAATTTGGATACACGCTTGGGGACTCGCTCTTCCCCTTCCACATCTGCAGCCGCCACAAAAGGAACTTTGTCCATAACCCTTCAATCCTCCTGATCGTGAAGTAGAACGCACATCCAGTTGGCTTGTGCGCGGGACGGCTATCGTCTTCTACCTGCGCAGAACCTGAGCAGAGATCGCGTCTGCCGCCTCCATCAGGGCCTGGGCTATTTCAGAAACACGGTCCCATGTCATCCGATACACGGGACCGGGTATGGCGAGGGTGGCGATAACGTTTCCAAAAACATCGCGGACCGGCACAGCGACGGCCCGAATTCCGGGCTCAAATTCTTCGTCGTCAATACCGTATCCTCGCTGGCGGGTCGCTTCCAGTTCCGCCCGCAGCCGGTCGGCACAGGTTATCGTCTTCTCCGTACAAGCCTTCAGGGGAACGTTCAGTAAAGGCTCAACGACCTCCGGCGAAAGAAAAGCCAGAAATATTCTGCCGCTGGCTGTGCAGTGGATTGGCAGATGGGTGCCAACCCGGGTCGCCACAATCAACGCATGGTCACCGTACAGGACCTCAATGGCCAATACCTGACCTTGGTCAAAAATGCCCAGGTCGCACGTTTCCTGAAAGCGGTCCACCAACTGCTGCATATACGGGCGCGCGACGCGGCGGAGGTCCAGGTGACGCAGCGCCCTCAGCCCCAGATCAACTGTGCGCACGCCCAGGCGGAATTTCTCTCCCTCTGCTGTGCGCTCCAACAGGCCATGCTGGAGCAGGGTCATAATGATGCGATGGACGGTTGCCTTGTGCAGGCCCGTAGCCTGTGCGACCTCGGTCACTCCCCGTTCGGGGTGTCCGTCGTCAAAGGACATCAGAATCTGGATCGCCCGTTCTACGGCCCGAACGTTATATTGGTCTAGGTCCAGTTCTTTGTTCATCTGCAAACCCTATCCAGAGGATGGCCGGCGCTCCGGCTTCTGGCTCGGGGGGGATAGACCGGCCGCGCCGGCCATCGTTGCGCTGCATTCGCCCTGATTCGCCGACGGTGCTCGCTTCTTATTTTGTCAAACGGGACTGCCGGGTAGGCCAGCGGTGCCGAGGCGTGCTCCGGCGGCCACACCAACTCCTGCTTGCCGTTCTGGCACATCCGATGGGGCGGCAGGCCGGTGACATCCCTTCCTGCCAGGGTGACCCGGCCGGCATTGGGCTTGAGGAACCCGCTAATCAGATTCAAGACGGTCGTCTTGCCCGAGCCGTTGGGGCCGATGAGGCCAATAATCTCCCCTTCCTGAACAGTGAATCCCACCTGGTAGACCGCCGCCAGACCTCCGAAGAACTTGGTAAGCCCTTCTACGGCGAGGAAATCCATAACCGCTCCTTGTGGAACTTACTCTTCCACGAAAATGATGGCCTCAACGGGGCAGTTCTCTTCACACGTCCCGCACTCAATGCAGACGTTCGGGTCAACCCGGGAGCGGGTATCGCCCTCGGCGATGGTCACGGCACCCGTCGGGCAGCCCGCCACGCAGGCCCCGCAGAGAATGCACTGATCAGTGACTTTGTACGGCATCGCTTACCGTCCTCGTATGGGATAGCGGAAAACTTTGGCGGATCAACCTGCGTAAATCCGATCCGGATCAATCTCCTCCCGGATCAGGCGAATCTGCTCCAC
>DAOTWK010000198.1:0-2616 GCA_034435815.1 Anaerolineae bacterium
TTTGCGCCGCTCACCTTCGAGGCGGTCTCCGGCGAGGTGCGAGCGGCGGCGACCGCCGAGGTGTGGGTGGTGCAGCCGGGGCGGGCGCGGGTGACGCCGGAGGTCGGCGGGCTGCTGGTTGCCCCCGACCGGAGTGCCTGGGTGCGCTTCCCGGCAAAGGCAGTGGACAGTCCGACGGAGGTGACCTTCGAGGCGGTGAGCGACCTGCCGGCCTTTCTGCCCTACGGCCTGGGACGGACGTTTGCGGTGCGTGGTCTGGGGCGTGTGGGCGCGCCTATCCGGGTGGGGGTGCGGCTTTCGCGGAAGGAACTGCCGGCGGATTCCGTCTCCTGGCAATTGGCGGCGCTGTTCCGCTACGACGAGGACACGGGGCGGTGGCAGGCATTGGACACTCGCCGCAGCGCAGAGGAGGAGACGCTCACCCTGTCCGCTGACACCGAGGATGCAGGTGTCTTTGCCGTGGCGCTCTCGACCCAATCCACAACGGGCAACTACGAGCAGCCGTGGCAGCCGACGGTGCGCGACTATCAGGTGGATCTGTTCACGGGTGCTGCGACGTGGGAGGTGCTGATTGATGCCCCGGTTGGGCGCAATGGGCAGGTGCCGGCGTTGACTCTGCGCTACCACAGCGGGGTGGTGGACGAGTTGCGCGGGACACAGAACCCGCAGGCCTCGTGGGTGGGGTTGGGGTGGAATCTGGACCTGGGCTACATTGCGCGCAAGATCGAGTTGGACCCCAACTATGTGCCGAGGTGCACCGAGGAGTACTATCTGGTGCTGAACGGGACGAGCAGCAAGTTGATCGCCGTTGGGAACAACGAATATCGCACCGAGGATGAGCGGTACTGGCGCATTCGGCGCATCACGAGCGGTGCGCAGAACCGGGGCGGGGATTATTGGCTGGTGACGACGGCGGACGGGACGGAGTATCGCTTTGGGTATCAGGACGAGACGGCGGGGGACGACAGCCGAGAGTCGGCGTGGTGGATGGTGTCGGCGGGATGTGACAATGAGCCGGACCTGGACATCATCAACTGGCGCTGGAACCTGGATCATATTGCGGATCCATCCGGCAACATCATCCGAGTGGACTATTTGCGGGAGACGAACAATTTCCGCTTCACGTGGCCGGCGAACGGCTACTACGACCAGTATTACTACTCAGACTATAATCCCTGTTCTTCCGGTTCGGATTGTTGGGTGCGGGAAAACGGCGTCTGGTTCTACAGGCATTGGATGGCCAACAGCGGCTACGTGCGAGGCGGGAGCCTGGAGCAGGTGACCTACAGTTGGCCGAATGCCACGCACGCCATCTCTTTCACGACCACTCCGCGCTCTGATTATCCTCCCGAGTTCGACAGCCAGACAGCCGGCATCCAGCCGGTGCAGACGTTCTGGAGCAAGCAGCGCTTGCAGATAGTCGAGGTGCGCAGCGCCGGCCAGGGGCAGGTGGTGCAGCGGTACGAGTTGAGCACGGGGTACGACGAGGACGGGCGACTGCGTTTGCAGGGGGTGCAGGAGGTAGCCGCCGACGGGACGCGGCTGCCGCAGATGACCTTTGGCTACCTGCGCTTGCCGGGCTACAGCGGTAACTGCGTTCAAGGGCAGAGCGAAGGGGGCTGGAAGTCGTGGCTGGTTTGGGTCTCGACCGGTTATGGCGGGAGCATTGGGTTCAACTACACGGCGCCGCTGAATATGCCTTCTGGCTATCCCTTTGCTCAGAACGGGCAGACGATGGGTCCCAACGAGGGGGGCAAGTGCTGGTATCGCTACCGGGTGCGGGAGGTGGAGGCGAACCCCGGTGTGGGGGCGGTGATGCGCACGGTTTACGAGTACCGAACCGCCGAAGGCGATGGCAGGCACGACGGCTCGTGGCAGCCGGGGACGGAGTTTCGCGGCCACCCGCGCGTGCGGGTGTTGCAGCGGGACGAGAGCGGCGCGGTGGTGGCCTATACCGACCACTGGTTTCACCAGGGGCTGGGGCAGAGCACGGCGACGGGCGTCTGCGGCGGGGACGTGGCCGATGCCAACGGCTTGCAGGGGCGGGCGTACAAGACGGTGCAGTACGATGCGGCGGGGAATGCCCTGGCGATGCAGACCACCCGCTGGCAGATCACAGACCTGGGCGGCGGACGACGCTTTGTCGCGCCGGTCGCCGCGTGCGCTTACCCCAACGGCGGGAGCGGCCCGTACAGCCGCAGCGACTACACGTATGATGGCTACGGCAACGTCACCCGCGTTGTCCAACACGGTGACGTGACGCGCACGGGGGACGAGGCGACCGTTGAGCGGCAGTACGTCTACAACACGGATCGCTGGATTGTGGACCGGCCCTCCACCGAGCGGCTTATCGGGAGCGACGGCACGACCGTTCGGGAGACGCGCACTGCCTATGACGGCCAGCCCTGGGGCGCGGCGCCCATCACCGGAAGCCTGACCGCGGTGATGCAGGGGTTGGCAGGCTGGGGCTGGGTGACCACCACCTTCCAGTACGATCCCTGGGGCAACCGGGTGGCCACCACCGACCCATTAGGACGTATCACCCGCACCGGCTACGACCCGGTCTACCGGCAGTACCCCATCTCCACCACCAACGCGCTGACGCAGACGACGCGG
>DAOTWK010000199.1:0-2137 GCA_034435815.1 Anaerolineae bacterium
AACCGACAGCCCCGCCTCCGGCTCCCTCACCGGCCCGGGCGGTGGGGCATCCTGCTGCCCCCTCGGGCCGCCCGTCCCCTGTTGCGTCTCCCACCCCGACCCCAACGGCCCCACCGGTCCGGGAACAGCCCCCCCCAGAGCCAGTAGCGGAGTTCTCCCTGGAGGAGGTAACCCAGCGATGGAACGATATGCTTCGTCTCCTCCGTTCCGTCAACCACTCCCTGGAAGCATTGATGCGGGACGGGAAGCCGGTGAACGTGGAGGGAGGAGCATTGCTGATTGGCTTCCCTTACTCTTTCCATCGGGACAAGGTGGGCGAGGAGACCAACCGGCGCGCGGTGGAGGACGCGCTGACCCAACTGCTGGGCCGACCGGTGCGGGTGCGCTGTGTGTTGCTGGCGGGTTCCGGCGGAAAGCCCCCGACGCGCCCGACTCCGGCTCGTACCCCGACCCCTCAGCCCCGGACGCCTCCCTCCGCCTCCCCGTCTCCTCCGTCGTCCCCGCCCGCTTCGGATGACGGGCTGGTGCAGGCGGCGGTGGAGAAACTGGGCGCGCGGATAAAAACAAACTGAATCTCGCTGGATTATCCGCTGTTTGATGGATGTGACAGTTCCCCGGACCCCGTATCCGGAGAATCTATGAACAACGCCCAGGATGTTGTATCGGTTTCCGAGACCCAGGCAGCGACCCACAGCCCAACCCGGGAGTCTTCAGACCTCTACCGCTATTCCCTCATATCTCGCCTGGCAGCAGAGCGCGCGGGTCTGTTGTGGCGACTGCTGGGATTAGATGAGCAGACTCTCACCGAAGAGCCAGTACTGGATGGCTGGACAGTCAAAGACATCCTGGCGCACATTGCGGCGTGGGATCGGTGGGAGCACCGGACTATGCAGCAGATGGTGGAGGGGAAAGCCCCCGATTTCACCGCCGTTGAGGACGTAGACCGGTTCAACGCCGCCGTTGTGGATGCCTGGCGGGAGCGGTCTCTTGGCGAGGTTCTGGCCGAACTGGAGGACGCCCGCGCAACGTGGGTCGCCTGGCTTCAGTCCTTGCCGGTGGAAGAATTCTTCCAGAGTCGTCGCTACGACGAATATGAGTGGTCCTTCCCAGACTGCCTGAGAGTCCAGTGGGAGCATGATGCCGAACACGCCCAACAGGTTGCCGCCTGGCGGGAGGCCTGGGGACTGAAAGGGGAGCCCTGGAACACCCAGAGCGGGCCCAAAGAAGTGCTGTTGGTGGCCCTGGCGGCTGCGCGCGAGGAATTACTAACAGCAGCGGCGCTGATCCCGCCACATGAGCGAACGTCCCGCCGGGTCTGTGGAGAGTGGACGCTGAAAGATGTGTTGGGACACATCACCGACTGGGAATGGTTGGGAGGGGAGGGAGTGCGCCATATGGCTGCAGGGCAACCGCCTCAGGTGGAGCACGTGGAGGACGTGGACGCCTGGAACCGGGCCTATGTGGAGGCCCGCCGCGAACAGCCCTGGGATGAGGTCTGGGCTGATCTCCACGCTGCGCGTCGAGCGCTCCTGGTGGCTCTGGAGGAAGTGGACCCGGTCAGTATGGGCCGGCAATTTCCGGCCCCCTGGGGCGAGCCGTGTACACCGTATGCCTGGGTCTCCATGCACGTGGCCCACGACCGGGAGCACGCCGAAGATTTGCGAAAGACCTGAGGAAAATCGTCCTTAGGGCGGCGGCGAAACTGCCGCCATAAAAACAATCTTCTATTTGTGCCCGGAGGCGGGCTTCCCCTACTGCCTTCCGGTTTTCAAGCATCCCCTGAGCAACGGGAGGAAACCATGAAAGCCGCCGTCTTTCGGGGAATCGGACAGATAGAAGTGACGGACGTCCCGATACCGGAGCCGGGGCCGGAGGAGGTGCTGATCAAAGTCGCCTGCTGCGGCATCTGCGGCACCGACCTGGAAGCGTTCCAGACCGGGATGTACGAGCCTGGCTTGATTATCGGCCATGAATTCGCCGGGACGATTGTGGAGACGGGGCCCGGCGTGACCGGCTGGCGTGCCGGAGACCGGGTCGTCGTCGGCGACCTGATCCCCTGCGGACAGTGTCGGGCCTGCCGGACCGGGAACCTGGGAGCCTGCGAGAACATCTACATGATTGGCGTCACCCACGATGG
>DAOTWK010000200.1:0-8446 GCA_034435815.1 Anaerolineae bacterium
GGAGAACACGGAGAATCCGCTCTGTGCCTTTGTGTCTCCGTGTGAGAATTGAATGCCCGACAGGGCATTAAGACGTTGGCTGTAGCGCCTGAGCCTCGTACAGCATTGATCCAAATCCCCCCAATGCCCGACAAGGACATTGGGGAAAAAAAACGGGTAGTGGGATATCCCACTACCCGTAGTCCGAATCCTCCCCAATGCCCGATAGAGCATTATTGAATCTCGCATAAAAGAAACGGAGTCGTCCACTGTACCCCCCGAATAGGACGGCCTCCCAATCTGGAGGGAGAGGCCGGAAGTAGAGGGCTGACCCCTTGATGCCCCACCAACTCACCCGACGGTTTGCCATCGGGCTCGTTCTGCGAAATCCCCTCCAGGGGCCGAGGGGGCCGAAGGGCTCTGTTCTCCGGGCCAAACGTCCGCTTTTAGGCAAGACCGCGCCAAAAAAAACGGGCCGGGATAGGCTCATCAGCCTATCCCGGCCCGTCTCTATCCCGGCCGTCTCACCGGGAGGTCTGTAGACACCAAAGGGCCCGCTTCGGGGTCACTCCCCCTTTCTGCCAGACGCTATGGCAGCCGGGGGCGGGCCCGGCGCTTGACCACCGGAGCGCCCCCGGCGCGACTCGAACGCGCAGCCAACGGATCCGAAGTCCGTTGCTCTATCCAATTGAGCTACGGGGGCATATAAAAATGGCACGGCGTCGCCGTGCCTCTCGTGGGTGGATGGTGGGACTCGAACCCACAATCTCCTGGGCCACAACCAGGTGCCCTAACCCTTGGGCCACACCCACCGCGCACTACTATTTTACCACAAATGGCGGATTTGACAACCCCGCCAGGACGGAGATAATATACGGTGATGCCTCTCCACGCCGAAATTCACTCCCATCCGTCGGTCTTTGACATGCTGGAGGACGAGTGGACGGCGCTCCTGCGCCGGTCGTCCACCAACGTACCTTTCCTGACCCCAGCCTACGGGCGGGCCTGGTGGCGCTATCTGGGCGGAGGCGACCTGTGCCTGATGACGGTCCGAGATGGCCGCGAACTGGTCGGACTCATTCCCCTGTTCCTGTCCCACCCTCCGGACGGCCCCACGCTCCAGTGGGTCGGCTGTGTGGAGGTCTCGGACTATCTGGATGCCGTCGTCGCGGCCGGGCGGGAGACGGAAGTCTGGGAAACTGTGCTGGCAACGCTGACGGGCCCGTCTGCGCCCCGGTGGGCCCGGATGGACCTCTGCAACGTCCCGATGGCCTCCCCGACCCTTCAGATTCTCCCTGCGCTGGCCCGGCAGCGCGGCTGGCTTGTGGAGACGGAGGTCCAGGAGGTCTGCCCCGTCGTATCCCTGCCGTCTACGTGGGAGGAGTATCTGGCTTCTCTGGACCGGAAGGACCGGCACGAACTGCGCCGCAAATTGCGCCGGGCGGAGGCGCTGGAAGGGCTGCGCTGGTACATCGTCGGGCCCGGGCACAGCCTGGAGACCGAGATGGAGGACTTTCTGGCCCTGATGGCCAAAAGTACACGCGCAAAGCGGGAATTCCTCACCCCACCGATGTGCGCGTTCTTCCGGGAACTGATGCAGGCTGCCTTCGCCGGAGGCTGGCTCCAACTGGCCTTTCTGGAATGGGACGGACGGAAACTGGCAGCGTATCTCAATTTTGTCTATAACAATCGCGTCCTGGTCTACAATTCCGGCCTGGACTGGCGGGCCGACCCCGGCCTGGGCGCGGGGATTGTCCTCTCGGCTTTCCTCATCCGACATGCCATCGCGGAGGGCCGGGAGGCCTACGACTTCCTGCGCGGGAGCGAGGACTACAAGTACCGCCTGGGCGGGAAGGACGTACCGGTGTACCGGGTTTTGGTGGAGAGGGAGAACGGACCTCCGGAATTCGGAGGGGTTTCTGGTTCGGGCATGGACTTGCCGTCTTCCCCTTTCGCGGAGGGTTTTTGATGCATCCTCTGTATGACCAGGCGAACGAGGTGGTGGAGAAACTGCGGGTGGCCCGGCTGGAGGTCGCCCGTCTCTTCGCCGAACTGGCCCGGGCCGAATATGACCTGCGCCTGACCCAGGCCCGGGTGGAGCGGAAGTGGATCAAGAAGGCGGGCGGTGAGAAGGCGCTGGCTCCCACCGCCGAGGACCGGGCCCGTATCCTTCTGGTGGCCCTGGATGCCGACGAGGAATACCGGGCCGCGCTGGAGCGGCGGGACGCGCTGGCGCTGCGCTTGGAGGAGGCGCGGGTGGAAGCGGACGCTCTGCGGAACCGGCTGAGCGTCATCCTGGCCGCTATGCGGGCCGACGAACCGTAGAATCCATTTCCCCCGATTCTTTTGATTCTATGGACCTGATTCTTCAAGGCCACTTCTCCCCTGAAGACCGGGACCGGGATGAGTTTCCCCTCATCCCCTTTGAGGTGCCGCCAGGCGTGGCGCGTCTCTCCGTCGCCTACGAGTTCAGCCGTCCCCTGAGCGCCAACAAGGCCGGTTGGGAAGAGGGCAATATCGTGGATATCGGCCTCTTTGACCCGCGCGGGGCGGAGTTTCCGGGCGGTCGCGGCTTTCGCGGCTGGAGCGGCACGGCCCGCCGGGAGTTCACCCTCTCCGCCACCGATGCCACCCCCGGCTACATCCCCGGCCCCATCCTTCCCGGCACCTGGCACATTCTGCTGGGCCTCTACCAGTTGGCCCCAGAAGGCTGTGATTACCGCATCGTCGTCCGGCTGGAACCGGGAGAGGCCGACGATGCGCCGTTTCCCCTGCCCTGCCCCTACGACCCCGCGCCGGTCTCTTCGGGCCCGCGCTGGTTTCGCGGCGACCTGCATGCCCACAGCCACCACTCCGACGGCTCTGCCCCGCTGGAGGACCTCTTTGCCGCCGCGCGGGCTCAGGGCCTGGATTTCCTGGCCGTCACCGAACACAACACCGTCAGCCACCTCCTGGGCCTGCGCGGGCGACCGGTGGGGGCCGGGCTTGCCCCTGCCCCGGAGTCGCTCCTGCTCATCCCCGGTGTGGAAATCTCCACCTACCACGGGCATGCCAACCTCTGGCCTGTGGAGGACTGGGCCGATTTCCGCTGTTGGCGGGATGACCAGATGTGTTGGGTTCGGGAGTGGGCGCGGGAGCACGGCGCCCTCTTCTCCGTCAACCACCCCAAAGACGATGGCCCCCCTTGGGCCTTCGGCGATTTCTTTGGGCCGGACTGTATGGAGGTCTGGGGCGCGCCCTGGTTCATCTCCAACTACCAGGCCCTGGCGGTCTGGGACTCCCTGCTGAGGGCCGGCCACCGCATTACCGCCGTGGGCGGGTCCGATAAACACCAGGGCCCTTTTACCGGCGAACTGGGTTGGTACGAAGTGGGCACCCCGACCACCTGGGTCTGGGCCGAGGAACTCTCCATCCCGGCCATTATGGAGGGCCTGCGGGCCGGGCATGTCTTCATCTCCGAAGGGCCGGCCGGCCCCCGGGTGGAAATGACCGCCGAGGCCGCCGGACGGCGGGCTATTATGGGCGATGAACTCCCCCTGCCGCCGGGCGCGCCGCTCCGCCTGACCTGCCGAGTCCAGGGGGCGGCAGGGTGCCTGCTGCGATTGGTCTCGGCCCGGCGAGTCCTGCAGACCGAAATCGCCACCGACGATTTCGTTCATATCTGGGAGATTCTCCCCGAAGATGACCGTTATTTCCGTCCTGAAGTGATAGACCCGCCGGAGGTGCCGCTGGAAGAAGACCCGGCCGCACTGATGATGCGCGCTATGGGCAATCCGGTGTACCTTCAATGACCAGTTCCCGGTCTGCCAAATGCCAATGGTCATCGGTATCTGCCGCATCCAACTCCGTCTGCCGGGCAACGGCTCACTGAAAGAGAAGCGCGGCCGTCTGAAACCTCTGCTGAACGGACTGCGCAAAGAGTTCAACCTGGCGGCCGCCGAGGTGGACGACAACGACCTCTGGCAATCGGCCGTCATCGCCATCGTCACCGTCGCCAACGACGCCGGCTACACCCACACTCTCCTGGAGCGGGCTGTTCACTGGATAGAGACCAACCGCCCCGACCTGCAGGTAGTGGATTGGGAGATAGAGTTGGTATGATCCCGTACAAACTCCGTCTGACCAACTTTATGCCTTACCGCCAAGCCGAAGTGGACTTCTCCGGCATCCATGTCGCCTGCTTGAGCGGCGAGAACGGCGCCGGGAAATCATCGCTCCTGGATGCTATCACCTGGGCCCTCTGGGGGAAAGCCCGCGCCCGCCGGGATGACGACCTCATCCGCCAGGGCGCCAACGAAATGGAAGTGGACTTCACCTTCCGCCTGGGAAAGGACCTCTACCGGGCCATCCGCCGCCGGCGCGGCGGCAAGCGCGCTGCCTCTCTGCTGGAGTTTCAGATTCAGGATGACGGCCGCTGGCGTTCCCTGGCCGAAAGTTCCATCCGCGCCACCGAAGAGAAAATCGTCCGGACTCTCCATCTGGACTACGAAACCTTTGTCAACTCCGCTTTTCTCCGCCAGGGCCGCGCCGACGAATTCACCATCAAGACCCCCGCCGAACGGAAACGGGTCCTCAGCGACATCCTGGGGCTGGACGTCTGGCAGGAGTACGAAGAACGGGCCAAAGCCCGCCTGGTGACGATTCAGACCGAGTCCCGCCTGAACGATATGCGCCTGGCGGAGATAGACGAGGAACTGGCCCGCCGTCCGGAGTACGAGGCCCAGGCGGAGGCGGCCCGGCAGGAGGCGGAGCGGTGGGGGGCCAAACTCCGCCGCCTGCGCGAGGCCTGGCAGGAAATGGAACGGATTCGGGCCGACTACCGCCGCGTCCGCGAGCAGTGGCAGGAGTTGACCGCGCGCCTGGACCAGGCGCGACGGGAACTGGACGGACTGGAGCAGGAACGGCGGGACCGGGAGGTCCGGCGGGACGCGTATCGGGCCCTCCTGGACCGGGCGGAGGAGATAGAGCAGGGGTTTGCCGCCTACCAGGACGCGCTGGAGCGGGAGCGGGCTTTGGGCGAAAAACTCTCTGCTCTGGCAGAACTGCGGGAGCGGCGAAGCGCGCTGGAGAGCGAAATCCGCCAGGCCCGCCACGAATTGGAAATCCGGCTGGAACGGGCCGCTCAGCAGGTGCGGATGCTCCAGTCTCGCCAGGTGACCCCCGACGACCTGCGCCGTTACGACGACCTGCAGGCCCGCGTGGCCGCCTTGAACGAACTCCGTCAACAAAACGAGGCCGCAAAGCAAGACCTGGCCCGCCTGGCGCTGGAAATGAAGGAACTCCAGACCGTCAACCAGTCCCTGAAGGGCGAAATGGAGGCCCTGAAGGAGAAGATCGCTATGTTGGAACAGGCGGAGGCCCTCTGTCCGCTCTGTCGCCGCCCGCTGACGGAGCCGGACCGTCTACGGTTGCTGGGGGAGATGCAGCGGGAAGGACGGGAGAAAGGCGATACGTACCGGGCCAACGTCGCCCGGATGAGGGAAATGGATGCCCAGGTGAAGCGGCTGGAAGAGGAGATCCGGGTCGGCGAGGCCTCTCTGCAGGAACTCCCTCGCCTGGAGCGAGAGGTGGCGATGCTGGCGGAGCGCGTCCGCGCCGGCCAGGAGGCGGAGCGGGAGTTGGAGTCGGCGCAGGCGGAACACGACCGTCTTGCGGCCATGCTGGCGGCAGAGGACTACGCCCACCCAGCGCGCGCGGCGCTGGAGGAGGTCCGTGCTCAGGAGGCCGCCCTGGGCTACGACGCCCAGGCCCACGAAGAGGCCCGCCGAGCCGTCCGGGAACTCCAGATCTACGCAGAGCAGCGGGAGCGGCTGGTGGAGGCCCGCGCTGGCCTGGAGCGGGAGGAGCGGGAACTGGCCCGGCTGGCCGAGGCCCGGCGCCGCCAGGAGGAGCAGATTGCCGCCGACCAGGCCCGTCAGGCCGAATTGGAGCAGACGGCACGCGCGCTGGAGGAGCGGCTTAGGGAGGCCCCCGCGCTGGAGCAGGAACTGCGGCGGGTGGAGGAGACGGAGGCGCTGGCCCGTCAGCGTCTGGGCGCGGCTCAGCAGCGGCTGGCCGCCTGCGATGAACTGGCCCGTCAGAAAGAAAACCGTCTCCGGCGGCGGGCCGAACTGGCCCATCAAGCGTCCCTCTACGCCGAACTCCGCACCGCCTTCGGCATCCAGGGCGTCCCGGCGATGATTATAGAAGCCGTCGTGCCGGAGATAGAGGCGGAGGCCAACGGCCTGCTGGCCCGGATGACCGGCGGCCGGATGCATGTCCGGCTGGAGACCCAGAAGGAAATTCTCTCCGGCGAGACCCGGGAGACGCTGGACATCCGCATTGCGGACGAACTGGGGGAGCGTCCCTACGAGAACTACTCCGGGGGCGAGCAGTTTCGGGTCAACTTCGCCCTGCGGGTGGCCCTCTCCCGCCTGCTGGCCCGGCGGGCCGGCGCCCAACTCCAGACTCTCTTCATTGATGAGGGCTTCGGCTCCCAGGACGCCCAGGGCCGGGAGCGGCTGGTGGAGGCCATCCAGGCCATCCAGGACGAATTCGCCTGCATCCTGGTCATCACCCATCTGGAGGAACTGCGGGACGCCTTCCCGGCCCGCATTGAAGTGACCAAGACCCCCAATGGCTCGGTTGTGACGATAGTTTAAGTTTATTTCGGAAACTTACCGCAGAGAACGCAGAGAGCGCAGGGTTTGTGTGGTTTCACATAAAAAGTTTGGCTCTTTGAGAACCTGAAATCTCACAAAGACACAAAGACACAGAGGGTCTATGTGTCTTTGTGTGAGAAATTGAGCGTGCAAGAGGACATGGATGAGTGAAAGGACGTGTTTCAGGTTCTGTACGAGGAGGGCGTCATTTCCGAAGGCCTGCTGCCGGTGCTGACGGACATGGCCCGCTTTCGCAACTGGATCGTCCATGACTACGCCCGGATAGACGATGCCCGGGTCTACGGCATGCTCAAAAACCGGTTGGACGACTTTGATACCTACGCCCGGGCCATCGCGGCCTATTTAGAGCAGGAGGGGGAAGTCGGTGGCGGATGATACTCCCCTGGCCTATCGAGCGGTGAGGGGTGGGCTATGGGTAGCGCTGAGTTCATACTGGACCATTGGATTCGGGTTTGTTGCCAACATTGTGTTGACCCGGCTGCTGGCGCCGGAAGCGTTCGGCACCTTCGCCCTGGCAACGTTCTTCGCCCAACTATTTCGGTTGCAGACCAAATTGGGGTTGGGATACGCCTTTGGGCAATATCGGGAGACCACCGGAGAGGCGGTGGGGACGTATATCGTGCTGGATGCAGGAGCGGCCTTATGCGGGTTGGTGTTGATGGGAGTGGCCGCGCCGGTTCTCCGGTGGCTGGGATATGACCTCTTGGTGGTACAGGCTGCGGCGGTCCTGGCCTTGGCCGCCCTGGCCGAAGGGATCAGCGGTATTGCCGGTATCCTGCTGGAGCGGGAGTTGCGCTTTGGGCCCACCAGCCTGTATCAGAGCATCATCTTTCCCCTGTCCTACATCCCGGCGTTCTGGCTAGCGACCCGCGGCGGCGGGGTGTGGAGTCTGGTCTCCCAAACCACCGTATATGGCGTCCTGTCACTGGGCGTCTGGTGGGTGGCACGGCGGAATCTGCCCCATATATGGCAGATGCAGTGGCGATTTCGTCGGGAACTGGCCCGCCACTTCCTGCGGTTCGGGGCAACCATAGGTCTGTGGTTTATGGCGGGGATGCTCTTTTCTCAACTGGACAACTTTTTCATCGGGACTTTTGTCGGTGTGACGGCGCTGGGATACTATAATCGGGCCTACCGGATGGCCCAGTGGCCGGGGCTGTTGTTCACCAGCCTGCTTTCCCGCTCAGCCTTCTACACCTATGCCCGTCTGCAGGGAGACCGGCCGCGGCTGGAGAAGACAGCCTCCATGATCACCTGGGCCATCGCGATGGCGGCCATCCCACTGGCTCTGGCGGTTTTCATTGCCGCCTCCGACATCATCGTCTTGCTCTACGGCCAGCGGTGGCTGCCCAGTGTCGTTTTCCTGCAAATCCTGATCGCCTTCTTTGTGGTCCGTCCTCTGATAGAGAATGCCGGCATGCTGCTGAACGCGGTGGGCAAGCCGACGAAGGCTGCGACCCTCCTGTGGGTGGAGGTGATCGTTCTGGGAATAATGGGGCTGCCGCTGACCCTGAAATGGGGTGCCCTGGGCACCTGCGGAGCGGTGGGGGTAGCGCTGGCCGTGGGGTTGATTCTGGCCTATTGGTACACTGTGCAGGAAGTGAACGTGGACCTGGGCTCGGTGCTGGGGCTTCCTTTACTGGCCGGTGGAGTGGTGCTGCTGGGCTACTGGCTGGAACTGCGGTTGACTCCAATAGCAAACCTGTCTCTGCTTTTGCGGATAGCCGTCAAGGCCGCGTATGCTTTTGCCGCCTTCTACGCGCTGGTCTTCCTCCTGCAGCCGCGGGGAACGTGGGAGCGGGTGA